>JAEXRB010000358.1 GCA_023438325.1 Pseudomonadota bacterium
GTCGGGAACCAGTGGCACCCACGGATAGGCAGACTGGAAATCATGGACCCGAAGCACTTGCAGCGTGACCTTGCGCGGATCGATCGCCGCCTTGCCGAACTGGACGCGCAACGGGGGAACACCCGCGACATCGAGGCCGAGGCGTTGGACATCCTGCGCAGGCTCAAACCCAAGGAGAGCAGCATCATGGCAAGCGGATATTTCATCGGCGGCGATGGCAAGCGCCGCGACTTCGACAGCACGGGCACGGAAACCACACCCGGCGCCCGACCACCCACCCAGCGCCCGATGCCGGGCAGCAGCACGCCGAATCTGCCCCGCCCGGTCGCTGCGGCATCGCCTCAAGCCTCCACGCCGCAGCCTGGGGCACAAGGCACCTTCACCGGATCGAACGGCGTGGTGCGGCAGCTTCGCCCCGATGGCTCGTTCACCGGCACGGGCAGCGGGATGTCCCGCCCAACGCCGAGCACACAGGCATCGGCACCGCCCGGCTTTTCCCGCCCACTGCCAGGCCAGCAGCAGCCGAGCATGAGCCTGGCCCGCCCCACGGCCAATCCAGTGACGGCGGCAACGGGTATCCCATTCGATGAGGCCGTACGCCGCGCGGAGATGGCATCGTCGGACTTCCATCTGCGCGGGAACACCAAGACCCGTTCCCAGCGCGAACAGATTCTCGCCAATCAATCCACCATGCGGAGCTTCTGGCTGGCTCAAGCCGAGTCCATTCCGGGCGCGGCCCAACGCATGGCTGAATATCAGGCCGAACAGGGCAGCGCAGAACGCATTGCAGGAACCGAAGCCGCGACGGCCATGCAACGCACTCAGGCCGAGAGCGACGCGCGCTTGCGGGGCATCGGGATGCAAGAACGTGGTGCGATGGATCGGGTCAATGCCGAAGGCCAGTTCAACCTGCGCCGTCCGCAACGGCCGGTCACGCTGGCTGATGGATCGCTGGCAGCCCCCGGCCCGGACGGCACCTTGCAGCCCTACACGTTGCCTGATGGCTCCCCGGCGCAGGCGATGCTGGAACGCCCGCAGATCAATCAGGGCGCGCTGGGACGCCTCACCACCGACCTGATGCCGCAGTTTCTTGGCACTGACAGCTACGGCATGGTGCCAGACGCCGATGCCGAAGATGGCGTCCGCTACCCGACGCAGGAAGAACGCCTTGCCGCTTTCCGTCAGGCCAGTAGCGCCGCGCGGGAAACCCTGAGCGGCTCAACGGCGGCCGATCCGCAGCGCCAGCAACAGGCGCCCGCGCGCCCCACCAGTGCACGGCCAACATCACAGGACGAGTTTCTGGAACGCGCCCGTACCGCGAACCCCGGCTACTCCGATGAAGAGCTGATCGCGTTCTACACGCAAAACTACGGAAGCCGCTGACCGCCGGCGCGCCGCATCCATCACATCAGGAGAACACCGACCGTGAGCGAACAAACCACAGCCACTGCATCATCGAATCGCCTGCCGTTCAGCGATCAACTGCCGCTTGAACAGCAGTTCGCAACACTGAAAGACCTGTATTTCAAGATACAGCGGGCGAACGACGTCAACAGTCGCGAGGTCGAAAGGTTGACCCGCCAGCTCGATGCACACCGGCATAACCGCTACGACGGCCACAACGTTGCGGAGAGGGCAGGTGCCCAAGCCGCGCAGTGGGAAGCCAAAGCCAACGAATTGCAGAAGAAGGTTGCGGAACTGGAGGCGGAGAAGGCTGCTGACCAGTTGCCCGCAAGAATCATGGAACTCAATTCCGAAAACGCCGCGTTGAAGGCGAAGGTGAAGGATGTCTCCAAGGCGCTGAACTTGTTCCGCGAGTTGCAGCGTCTGGCCGAAGCCTGCGAGTGACTGCTTCCCACCCATGACTGAAACCAAGCCCCGCCATCGCGCGGGGCTTTTTCGTTCCCCATCCAGAAGCACCTGCCCCGGAGGCACCGAACCATGAGCGCCGTCCTCACCGAGAACAAGCCGCGCCGCCCTATCGTGGACCCGTGGGCATCCGGCAGCTCCAGCCCTGCCCAAGCAGATACGCGCCCACGCCCAGCCATCGCCGATCCATGGAAGTCGGCATCATCCACACCCAAGGCAGCACGCCCGCCCATCCGTGACCCCTGGGCGGCTGATTCCGGCAAGGTTGCCGGCGGCGATGGAACAGGCAGCCAGAATAAAGCCGAGCCACCACGTTCGATCCTGCGAACTGTTGTAGATGGCGCGCGCCGTGGAATCAATCCGCTGTCGGCGCTGACCGAAGGCACGGAGATTGGTCGTGACCTGTCCAACCTTGGCGGTGGTGGAATACTCACCGGCACAGGCCGGGCCATCGAGGGCATCGAACGCAGCGTGGCCGATGCCTTCCGCGAGCCGATGCCGGGCCGCGTCCGTTTCTTGGACGAGAACAACCAACCCGCGCCGCTGACCGAGCGCCAGCAGGAACAGGCCCGTGCGTGGGCAGAACGCAATCCGGCCTATCAGCCGTCTGAGTTCTCGCAGGCCCTCAAGCGCACGGGTGAAGGCATCCAGCAGGACGTGTCGCCGACGATGAAGCAGGCGATGCAGGATTCGGAGCTGGGTGGAGACATCCTTTCCCCGAGCACATGGACGTTTGGAGACAACCCATCAGCACGCGGCCTGCTGGGTCAGGTTACGAAGGTGGGCGGTGAGATGATTCCCATCGTGGCCGCTGGTGCGGTGCCGATCATCGGCCCCGGTCTGGCCGTCACGGCGGCATCCGGCCAGTCGGCCAGCGGTGCCTACGAGGATGCCAGCGACTACGTTCTGAACGCCCCGCGCCGCGAACTGGAGCAGTCGCCGCGCTACCGGGAACTGATCGGTGTAGGTCTTTCGGAAGATGCCGCGCGCAGTGTTCTGGCCGATGAAGCGGGACGTGGTGCGAGTGGCCCGGCAGCGGCGATTGGTGGCCTGTCCGGTGCCATCCTGAGCGGTGCCGCCACACGGCCACTGCAACAGGCCATCGCCAACCGCATGGGCAACACCTTCGGCGCGCGCATGTTGGGCAATGCAGCAGAACTGCCGTTGGAAGGCTTGCAGGAAGTCGGCGAGTCCGTGGCCGGCAGGTTCGGCGCGAACCAAACCGTCGGGCTGGATCGCAACCTCACCGAAGGCACGTTCGGCGACTTCGTTCTGGGCGCGGCAGCGGCTGGCCCTGCGGCGGTGCTGCATTCGGCGATGGGTGGAAATCGGGGTGCAGCCAGCACGCCGGCAGAAGTGGCGGGAGATGTTCCCTCGCCACCGGGCAGCGCTCCGTGGGCCAGTGCCAGCGAACCCATCATCGTCGATTCGAACGGGGTGGCGATTACTCCGCAGCAGCGCGAGAACGCGACGCGCAACCTGACGCAGGCTCTGCGCCAGCAGCAGGAAGCGCAGTTCTTCGCCGACATCCAGACCGCACAGACACCACAGGCCCGCGCCGCTGCCGAAGCCAGGCTGGAACAGTTCCAGCAGCAGGCGGCGGCACTGGATGCGCAGCAGACGCAGGCCACCACCGAACAACCTTCCAGCGGTGCCGCCGAAGGCGTGCCGGTGATGATTACCCGCGCCATGCGTCAGCAGTTGGCCGGGCGCGGATTCGACGACGCGGCTATTCGGTCGATGACGCCGCAGCAGGCATGGGAAGCACTGCGTGCGCCGCCCTCCGAACCTGCGCCCATGTTCCCAGATGCAACGCCGGGCACTCTCGCCGATGCGGCGAACACGATCCCGCAATCGCCGCCGGTGCTGGCGGATGGTTCTCCGGTGCCTGACCCGGCAGGAGGCGCGCTGTCGCGTGCGGTCAATCATGGTGTGGCGAGCGGAGCCATCCCGACCGGCCCGCGCACCTGGGAGCAGATGCAGGCCAACATCGCATTGGATGCGGAACAGGTGCGTGCCGGCGCTCGCCGTGAGCGTGAATTGGATTCCATCGCACGTGACTCCCGGTTGCCCGCCGCGCTGTTCGATGCCGAGCGTGATGCCGCCCTGCGCGAGGCCAGCGGCCAGAACGCCATCGAATCTGCACCATCGGCGATGCAGTTGGCGATGCAGCGTGCGCAGCGGGAGCGGCGACCGATCAATGATCCGTGGGCCAGTGATGTGCAGAGCGCAGATTTGCGCTTTGCTTCCGAATCAAGGGCATCCGCACTGCCGCGATCTGAAAACGCGGCAGTCGAAGCCACACAGGGTTTCGGCGTTTCAAACGCGGAAACTCCTGCGCCGGCTTTCCGCTTCGAGCCGAAGGGCGAGAAGGGCTTGTTGGTGCATGGTGACCACGCGGCGATCCGCGAGCGCCTGGCCGCTGCCGGGTTCCGGAAGAAAGGCCGCACTCAGGAAGGCGCGCTGCGATTCGATGCGAAGGACCGCCCGGCACTGGAAGCTGCGCTGTCGCAAATGCGGGAAAATCCCGCATTACCCGCAACCCCCACAAACACCGCGCTGGCCACCGGCAGCCGTCAACCAATCCGTGATCCGTGGGCGAGTCCCGATTCGGATTTAGGAGAGCAGTACGCGCGGGGGCGCGTGCGCGAGGGTACGTCTATGGGAATTCCCGTAGCCCCCGCGACTGGCCGGCCTGAAATCACCCCAAAGGGGGACATTTCAAATGCGCCCCCTGCATCCGGCCCACTCGCCACCCCGATCATCCCGCCGTGGTCCAACCCGACCACAGGCGAAACCACCACCCCGACGCCGGCCATGATCCGCACCGCCGTAGAACAGCAGGTCGCGGCGCAGTACCAGCACAACGGGAAAACCGCCCTCAACACTCCGATGCTGTCGCGCGCGTGGGGCGTGCCGCAGAAGGACATTGCCCGCATCACCCGTGAGGTGCGCGCCAGCTTCGCGCCGGCCAGCGCCACTGCCACTGCCACCCACACCGAACCCGGCCAGCCACCCCAGCCGGCCACGCCTTCCGTGGTCGCCGAATCCGCCCAGACCGTTGCCCGCGCGCCGGGCATCACGATGGCGCAGGCGAAGGGGAACGTGTTGTCTCAGATCGACGCGGCACTGGAGCTGGCGAACACGGATGCATGGCCGGACATCGACGCAGCCGCCCGGCAAGGCCGGCGACAAGCCGCCGAAAACGAACGCGACCGCATCACGCAGGCCGCAGGATTCGTGACCTTCAATGTTCCCGGTGATGGCACCTTCCGCGTGGTGAACAACCGCTCGCGGCTGGAGGCTTTCCGCACGCAGGTGGAACGCCAGTTCAAGAACCCCCAGCCGCCACGCGGCCCGCAGTTGCCGCGCATCGGCATGAGCGAAGCCGAACGCACCCGGATCATGGCCGAAGCCGAACCGCTCGATGTCAACGAGGTGGCGCAGTTCTCCCGCACCGGCACCACGGAAGATCGGCCCGCCGGCCCCGGCCTGCCGGTGGCAAACGTGCAGCGCATCGTCAACGACTTCCAACGCCACTACCGGGGTAACATCCCGCTGCAAGTGCGCGTGGGCGCGACGGTGAACGACCTGTATGGCGTGGGTGCAGATCAACTTGAGTCCCTCCGATCCTTCAAGGGCGCCTATCACCCACGGCGAGGAATCGTTGCCCTTGCCGCTGATCGTCTGTCGTCACGCGCCGATGTCGAAGCCACCCTCCGGCATGAAGTCCTGGGCCATTACGGCCTTAACACGTTTGCGCCGGCTGACAAACAGGCGATCCTCGAAGCGATCCTGAGTTCCCGCACGGAACCCAGCCTCACGCAGCTCTGGGCGCAGACCGATGCGCTATACGCCGACATGCCGGACCTTGTTCGCGCCGAAGAAGTGTTCGCCGAACTGGCCGGGCGCGAACGCGGCACGCTGGGCCAGTGGTGGGATCGGGTGCTGGTGCTGCTGGCGAAAGCCCTGCGCAACGTGGGCTTGCTCCGTGGCGGCACCTCCCGCGCCGAACTGCACGACCTGGCACGCCGCATCGGCGAAGGAATCCGCAGCGGCGAGCGCACCCAGCAGACCTTCCCGGCCAGCGACCAAGAGCAGTTTTCCCGTGCCGATCCAATCGGCAGCCCGGCGTTCCGCCACTGGTTCGGCGACTCGCAGGTAACGGACGCCAACGGCGCGCCGCGCGTCGTCTACCACGGCACCGCATCAGACTTCTGGGCGTTCGACACCGCGCGCCTGGGCGAGAACACCGGCCACCTGACCGCACCGCTGGGCTTCTTCTTCACCGAGAACCGGGCCGAGGCCCAGCGCTACGCGGAGAAGGCCAGCGAAGGCGTACCGGCGGACGAACGCCTGATCGACGTGTACCTGTCGATCCAGAACCCCAAGGCGATGACGCTGGAACAGTTCCACGCCATCGACAGCTTCGACCAAGCCCGCGCCGTTCGCGAACAACTCCAGCGCCAGGGCCACGACGGCATTCGCCTGACCTCGAACGGTCGCAGCCAGTGGATTGCTTTCGTGCCGACGCAGGCCAAGAGCGCCAGCCAGAACCGGGGCAGCTTCAATCCGACAGATCCGGACATGCGCTTCTCCCGCGCCGCGGCGCCGCAGTCTGACCCCTTCGCCGAAGAAAACCGCCGCCTGCGCGAGCAGGACAAGAGCATCTGGAAGAAGGCCGGGCAGATTCTGCGCCGCGAGTTCGCTCCCGGTGGCCTGCTGCCCGAACAGGTGTTCGGCGAGAAGATCGCGCGTGACTCGAACTTCCAGGCGGTGGAGTTCGACGTGAGGCATTTGGCCGGCACGCTGGAGAAAGCGGTGAAGCAGGACTTCGGCAAGGCGCTGGATCGCCTGCCCGAGGCCAAGCAGCGGCAGTTGGGCGAGGCCTTGGCCGGCAAGGTGTCCGATACCCTCCCGCCAGAAACCCGCGCCGCGTTGGTGGCGATGCGCCAGTACATCGATGCCCTGTCCGGCGAGTACCTGGGCATCATCCAGAACCGGATCGACACCCTGGCCGAACGTGCCGCCAGCACCGGGCGCGATGCCGACGCCGCGCGTGCCCTCGATGAGGTCGGACTGTACGAGAAGATCAGGGCCAATATCGGCCAGTACGTCCACCGCTCCTACCGTGCCTTCGATGATCCGCAGTGGTTCAAGAAGGTGCCCACGGAGGTACTGAACGCCGCGCGCCGGTATCTCGGCGAAGGCTACCTCGAACAAGGGGCGGCGCCAGCCGAAGCTCGCCGCCTGGCCGATGTGGCGATCAACGAGATTCTGAAGAACGGCACCGCTTACGACTCGATGGAAGCCTTCATCGCCGAAGGCAAGCTGGGCGCGAAGGATCTATCGGTGCTGATGCGCCGCAAGGACGTGCCGCCGGAAATCCGTGCCCTGCTGGGCGAATACACCGATCCGCGCGTGAACTTCGCCAAGTCGGCGACGAAGATGGGCCGGCTGATCTGGAACCAGCGCTTCCTCGATCGCGTGCGGGACATCGGCATGGGCAGCTTCCTGTTCGAGGGTAGGAACCGCCCGGCCAGTGCGACCGCGCAGCTCGCCGCCGAAGGTTCGGACACGCTGGCCCCGCTCAATGGCCTGTGGACGTTCCCCGAAGTGGCGCAGGCGTTCACCGATGCGCTGGGCAAGGAACAGATGGGTGCGCTGTACCGCGCTATCGTGCGAATGAACGGCATGGTGAAGTACGGCAAGACGGTGCTATCCCCGACCACGGCGATGCGCAACTGGCAATCGGCCATGTTCTTCTCGCTGGCCAACGGCCACTTCGACCTGCGCGAGGCGAAGAAGGGCTGGATCGCCTTTCGCGAACAGGTGGCGCAGAACGCCAAGGGCGACCAACTGGCCTACCTGCGCCGGCTCAAGGAACTGGGTGTGGTGTACGACGCGCCCTATGCCGGGGAGATGGCGCGTTACATCCAGGATGCGCGGCTGGAAGAACTGCTGGAAGGCAAGAGCGGCAAGGCCCTGCACCTGCTGCGCAAGATGAACCAGACCGCCCAGGGCTTCTACAGCTTCGGCGACGACTTCTGGAAGATCATCGGCTTCGAGAACGAGAAGGCCGCACTGGTGAAAGCCGGCATCACGCCGGCACAGGCTGAGGCGATGGCTGCCGAACGCATCCGCAACACGTACCCGACGTACTCGATGGTGGGCCGGGGCGTGAAGTGGCTGTCGCGGTTCCCGCTGATCGGCACCTTTGTCAGCTTCCCGGCGGAAATCGTCCGCACCACCGCCAACATGCTCCAGCTCACCGCCGCAGACCTCAAAAGCGACAACCCCGGCATCCGGGCCATCGGGCGTAAGCGTGCCGCCGGCATGGCACTGGTGTCCGCCGGGTTCTACGCCCTCTCGGCCATCACCCGGGCGATGTTCGGCGTGGGCGACGACGAGGAAGAAGCCCTGCGCGATCTGGCACCGCCCTGGCAGAAGAACTCCACGTTCCTCTACACCGGGCGCGATGCGAACGGACAGCTTCGCTATTTCGACCTGAGCTTCCTTGATCCCTACGGTTACTGGAAGCGCCCCATCACCGCAATGATGCGCGACCAGTCGTGGGAGGATGCTGCCGCCAGTGCCGCAGGCGACATGCTCAGCCCCTTCTTCGGCACCGACATCAGTGCCGGGGCCATCTTCGAGGTGATGGCGAACAAGAAGGGCAGCGGTGGCCGGGTGTACTCACCCAATGCCGATCCGCTGGACCAGACCACGGACATCGCCAACCATCTGCGCAAGGCCTTGCAACCCGGCTTCGTGGGCAACGCCGAACGTTTGGTGCTGGCGGCCAAGGGAACACGCCGCGAAGGCAGCGGCCAGCCGTATGACATGCGTGACGAAGTGGTGAGCCTGCTGGGCTGGCGCGCGTCCACGCTCGACACCAAGACGGCGCTGTACTACCGCAGCTTCGAGTTCACCGACGCCCTGAATTCTGCACGGCAGGAACTCACCCGCACCCTGCGCAGCAGCAACCCGGTATCGCGGCAGGACATCCAGCGCTCGCGTGCCGAAGCCGAACGCCAGTACGGCGATGCCTTCCGCCAGATGCACCGCCTGGTCGCCTCCGCCCGCGCTGCCGGCATGACGCGGCCCCAGATCGCGCGAACGCTGCGCCTGAGCGGTGTATCGGCGGAGAACACCCAGGCGCTGATCGCCGGGAGAACGCCACCGATGCGGATCGGCGCGCAGTCGGCCCGCAACGCCGTGCAGCAGGCCCGGACGATGCAGGGACCAGCACAGGCGCGCGAGGTGGCGCAGCGGTTCAGGGAGGTAGGAGCGCGCTGATGGTGGTGGGAATTTCCGCAGGCATCGCGCGCGGGCGCACACGTGCGCGAGGGCTTGCGAAATCCCGCACACACAGGAAC
>JAEXRB010000003.1 GCA_023438325.1 Pseudomonadota bacterium
TCGGCGGACGGCACCCGTTGTGCGGGATCGGCGTCACGTCGATGATGTTGGTGATCTTGTAACCGACGTTGTTCAACGAACGAACGGCGGACTCACGGCCCGGACCGGGCCCCTTGATCTGCACTTCCAGCGTCTTCAAGCCGTAGTCGAGCGCGGCCTTGCCTGCCTTTTCGGCGGCCACCTGGGCTGCGAACGGGGTGGACTTGCGCGAACCACGGAAGCCGGCACCGCCGGAAGTGGCCCACGACAAGGCGTTGCCCTGGCGATCTGTGATGGTGACGATCGTGTTGTTGAACGAGGCATGCACGTGGGCAATGCCGTCGGTCACGACGCGGCGGATCTTCTTCTTGGGCTGTTTGGCCTGCTTGTTCATTTTGGATCCTTACTTCTTGATCGCCTTGCGCGGACCCTTGCGGGTACGAGCGTTGGTCTTGGTGCGCTGACCGCGCATCGGCAGGCCGCGACGATGACGCAGGCCGCGATAGCAGCCCAAATCCATCAGGCGCTTGATGTTGATGCCGATCTCGCGACGCAAGTCGCCCTCGACCACATATTTGCCCACCTCCGAACGCAGACGATCAACGTCGCCTTCAGTAAGGTCCCGAATCTTGGTGCTGGTGTTCACACCAGCGGCTTCACAGACCTTCTTGGACCGGGTACGACCGATACCGAAAATGCTCTGCAGCCCGACCCAGACATGTTTCTGGACGGGAAGGTTTACACCCGCAATGCGCGCCATTACGCGATCTCCGAAATGAGTTTTGTGCTGTTCCCAGCCCAGTGAGCCGGAAATGATAACAGGCTTCGGGTTATTGAAGAAGCCCCACCCTCTTTCGAGGGCGGAACTTCCGGCCTGGGGAGTGTGCCCAGGCTCCGGCGACGGTCCGAGCCCCTGTCCGCCGAAGCGGACGCCCGCGCTACTCCAGCGCGGGCATGGAGGCCGAACTCATCCGCGCGCGAAGCCGCCGCGCGAACCGCCCTTAAGATTGGATTTCTTCATCAGGCTTTCATACTGATGCGACATCAGATGAGCCTGAACCTGTGCAGTGAAGTCCATCACTACCACGACCACGATCAACAGCGAGGTGCCACCGAAATAGAACGGTACTGCCCACATCATCCGGAAGAACTCCGGCAGCAAACAGACTGCCACCAGATACAGAGCGCCCCAACCCGTCAGGCGCGTCAACACGCCATCGATGTATTCCGCCGTGGCCTTGCCCGGACGAATGCCCGGAATCAAGGCGCCCGACTTCTTGAGGTTCTCCGCAGTTTCCTGCGAATTGAACACCAGCGCGGTGTAGAAGAAGGCAAAGCCCGCGATCAGGATGGCGAACAGCACCATATGCAGCGGCTCACCCGGCGCAAGCGCGGCGGAGAGATTCTGCAACCAGCGCGTTTCACTGCCCTGCGCAAACCAGCTCGATGCCGTGGCCGGGAACATGATGATCGAGGACGCGAAGATCGCCGGGATCACGCCAGACATGTTGAGCTTGAGCGGCAGATGCGAGCTCTGGTTCATGTAGGCCTGACGGCCGCCCTGACGGCGCGCGTAGTTCACCGTGATGCGGCGCTGCCCCATCTCCACGAAAACTACGAACGCGATGATCAGAAGCACCACCGCCAGAACCGCGATGACCGAGAACGGACCAAGCTCACCCGTGCGCGTCAGCTCCAACGTACCGACAACGGCACCCGGGAGGCCTGCCACGATGCCGGCAAAGATGATCAGCGAGATACCATTGCCCACGCCGCGCTCTGTTACCTGCTCGCCCAGCCACATGAGGAACATGGTGCCTGCGGTAAGCGAAACCACTGCCGTAAACAGGAAGCCCGGCCCTGGAGAGAGCACGATCGGAATACCCGCGCCACCGCCCTGGGATTGCAGGGCGTACGCCACGCCATAGGCCTGGAACACGGCCAAAAGGATCGTGCCGATGCGGGTGTACTGGGTCAGCTTGCGCCGGCCGGATTCGCCTTCCTTTCGCAGTGCCTGCAGGCTCGGGAAAATCTGCGAGCACATCTGCACGATGATCGACGCGGAGATGTAAGGCATCACGTTCAGCGCAAACAGGCTGAAACGCTCCAGCGCACCACCGGAGAACATGTTGAACATGTCCACGATGGTGCCCTGTTGCTGCTCCATGAAGCGCAGCATCGCCTCCGAATCCACGCCGGGCACCGGAAGATAGGTACCCAAGCGATAGACGATGAGTGCGCCGAGCACGAACAACAAGCGCGAACGCAGTTCGGTGAACTTGCCCGAGCCCACGAGGGCTGCTGCGGCTTTGGATGCCTGCGACAAGGTATTACTCCTCGATGCTGCCGCCGGCGGCTTCAATCGCCGCCTTCGCGCCGGCCGTCGAAGCGACGCCCTTGAGCACGATCTTCTTGTCGATTTCGCCCTTCTTCACGATCTTGGCGTACTTGGCCGTCGAAGGCACGAGCTTGGCAGCGCGCAATGCGTCGAAATCGATCACTTCGACGTCCACCAGCGCGAGCTTGTACAGCAATACCTCGGCGGTATCCTGCTTGAGCTTGGAGCGGAAACCCACCTTCGGCAGGCGACGCTGCAGTGGCATCTGGCCGCCTTCGAAGCCGGCCTTGATCTTGCCCTTGCCGCTGCGGGCGTAAGAACCCTTGTGACCACGACCGCAGGTCTTGCCAAGGCCCGAACCGACGCCACGCCCAACGCGCACGCGCTCTTTGCGGGCACCTTCAGCAGGCTTGAGAGTATTGAGTTGCATCGTCGTCTCCTTGGATTACTGCTCGACGCGAACCAGGTAGAACACCTGGTTGATAAGGCCGCGCACCGACGGATTGTCCGGCAGCTCGCGCACGTCGTTGATCTTCTTGAGGCCAAGCGCCTTCACCGAAAGGCGGTGGCGCTGCTGGGTTCCGCGCAGGCCCTTGACCAGACGGACTTTGACAGTCTTGCCGTTGTTATCAGCCATGGCTCAATTCCTCCACGCTCTTGCCGCGCTTGGCAGCAACCTGACGCGGCGACTGCACAAGCTGCAGACCCTTGATGGTAGCGCGCACCAGATTGATCGGGTTACGCGAGCCGACCGCCTTGGCGAGAATATTCTTGACGCCTGCCGCTTCCAGCACGGCGCGCATGGCGCCACCGGCGATGACGCCAGTACCTTCGGAGGCCGGCTGCATGAACACGCGCGCAGCACCATGGTTGGCCTTGACCGAATACCAGAGCGTGCCGTTGTTCAGCTCGACGTCGACCATTGCGCGACGCGCATATTCCATCGACTTCTGGATGGCCACCGGCACTTCACGCGCCTTGCCATAGCCGAAACCCACCTTGCCGGCACCATCACCCACCACCGTCAATGCGGTGAAGGTGAATTGGCGGCCGCCCTTGACGGTCTTGGAGACGCGGTTGACTGCAACCAGCTTCTCAAGCAGGCCGTCGCCATTGTCGCGATCGTTCGTGCTCATTGATTCATTCCAAAGTAATTACGGCACAAGGCCGCTTGTAGTTGTGGACAACATCATCGGTGCAAAGCACCGCAGGAAGGCCGGCACGAACGCCGGCCCAGAAAGCAACATCAGAACTTCAGACCAGCCTCGCGAGCGGCATCGGCCAGGACTTTGATGCGGCCATGGAAGCGATAACCGGAGCGATCAAACGCCACCGACTCCACACCGGCAGCCTTGGCCTTCTCGGCAATGGCGCGGCCCACCTTGGCAGCAGCGTCCTTGTTCTTGGTGCTGGAGAGGCCATCCTTGACCGCGGCTTCAACCGTGGACGCGGATGCAAGCACCTTGGAGCCATCGGCCGTGAAGACCTGGGCGTATAGATGCTGACCGGTACGCAGCACCGAAAGGCGTGCCACACCGAGCTTCTTGATATGCGAACGCGTGGATTTTGCGCGACGCAGACGAGCGGAATTCTTGTTCATGGTTTGACCTTGCGAAGCTGAAGGAAACGGATTCCACCCAGCAACGCCGCGAATACGGCGCTGCCGGCGAAGAAGCGTTTAGGCCTTCTTGGCTTCCTTGATGTTGATCTTTTCGCCGGAGTAACGCACACCCTTGCCTTTGTAGGGCTCAGGCGGACGGAACGCACGGATCTTTGCGGCAACTTCGCCGACCTGCTGCTTGTCGCTGCCCTTGACAAGAATTTCGGTCTGCACCGGCGTTTCCAAGGTAATTCCCTCTGGCGCGACATACACGACCGGATGGGAGAAACCCAAGGACAGACTCAGATCCTTGCCCTGCATCGAGGCACGGTAGCCGACGCCGACCAGTTCAAGCTTGCGCTGGAACCCTTCGCTGACACCGGTGACCATGTTGAACAGGATCGAGCGCAGCGTCCCCGCCAGCGCGACATTTTCAGGCCCGGCAGGCACCAGCGTCAACTGGCCATCCTCGACCTTGACATCCACGCCGTCCGGCTTGGCAATTCCGAGTGAACCCTTGCCACCCTTGACAGTGAACTGGCCGTTCTCGACCTTGAATTCGACGCCCTTCGGCAACGCGATAGGCTTTTTGGCAACACGAGACATCGTCGAATACTCCTAGATCAGGCGACCAGGCAGATGACTTCGCCACCGACGCCTGCTTCGCGCGCCTTGTGGTCGGTCATGATGCCCTTGGACGTGGAGATGATGGCGATGCCCAGACCGCCCAGCACCTTCGGCAGATCATTCTTGCCGCGATAGGCGCGCAGGCTGGAGCGAGAGGCACGCTGCAGGCGCTCGATCACCGGCTTGCCCTGATAATACTTGAGAGCAATCTCAAGCTCGGGCTTGGCGCCGGGGTTGATGACGCGCGCATCAAGGATATAACCCTCATCCTTGAGAACGTTGGCGATAGCCAGCTTCACCTTGGAAGACGGCATTTTCACCGTCTGCTTGCCAACGGCCAGCGCGTTCTTGATGCGCACCAGCATGTCGGCGATTGGATCAGTCATGCTCATTGACAGTTACCTTATGAGTAGCACCGATATCCGGAGATACGGGATTGGGATGACCAGCCGTGCGGCTGTTGAACGGCGGAGATCAAGGTCACGGAAAAGGGATCGCTCAGGCCAATGCCCTTGCAATCCCATTTCCTATCCTTGCTTCCGTTTTTATTACCAGGAAGCCTTGCGCAGGCCAGGCACATCACCACGCATGGTGGCTTCGCGCAGCTTGTTACGGCCCAGGCCGAACTTGCGGTAAACGCCACGCGGGCGGCCGGTCAGTTCGCAGCGATTGCGCTGACGTACGGGAGAGGCATCACGCGGCAGCTTCTGGAGCTTGGCCTGCGCTTCCATCTTCTCGTCGTACGATGCGGTCTGGCTGGACACGATCTTCTTGAGCTCAGCGCGCTTGGCCGCGTACTTCTTGGCCAGCTTCTCGCGCTTGATCTCGCGATTCACCATGCAGGTCTTGGACATTGCAAATCCTTGGAATCAGTTGCGGAACGGGAAACCGTAGGCTTCAAGCAGAGCCTTGGCTTCCTCGTCGGTACGGGCGGTGGTGCTGATCGCGATATCCATGCCGCGGATCGCATCGATCTGGTCGAAGTCGATCTCGGGGAAGATGATCTGCTCTTTGACGCCCATATTGTAATTGCCGCGGCCGTCGAACGCACGCCCGGAGACGCCACGGAAGTCACGCACGCGCGGCAGCGAGATGCTGACCAGGCGATCGAAGAACTCGTACATGCGATCGCGACGCAGCGTGACCTTGCAGCCGATCGGCCAGCCATCGCGGATCTTGAACGAAGCCACGGAAACACGTGCCTTGGTCACGATCGGCCTTTGGCCCGCGATCTTGGCCATGTCGGCCACCGCATTTTCAAGCACCTTCTTGTTGCCGACCGCCTCGCCCACGCCCATGTTCAGCGTGATCTTGGACAGGCGCGGTACCTGCATGATGTTCTGGTAGCCGAAACGCTCGACGAGCTTCGGTACGATTTGGTCTTTGTAGATCTTCTCAAGCCGGTTCATTGCAGCATTCCTCAGGCGTCGACCGCCTCATTGCTCGAGCGGAACACCCGGATACGGCGCCCATCCTCAAGCGTCTTGACGCCAACGCGCTCGCCCTTCCCGCTCTTGGGGTTGAACACCTGCACGTTGGAAATATGGATCGCCGCCTCACGCTCGATGATGCCGCCTGGCTGGTTGGCCTGCGGATTCGGCTTGGTGTGGCGCTTGACCAAGTTGACATTGGACACGAAGACATGGTCACCGGCGACGCGGATCACATCTCCGCGCTGGCCCTTGCTCTTGCCCGTGATGACGACCACCTGGTCGCCCTTGCGAATACGATTCATGACAGTTCCTCGTCCTGTGCCTTACAGCACTTCCGGCGCGAGCGAGACGATCTTCATGAACTTCTCGCCACGCAGTTCACGCGTGACGGGTCCGAAGATGCGCGTGCCGATCGGCTCGTGCTTGTTGTTGAGCAGCACCGCAGCGTTGCCATCGAAGCGGATCAGTGAGCCGTCCGGACGGCGTACGCCCTTACGGGTACGCACGACAACCGCATCGTAAACCTCACCCTTCTTGACCTTGCCGCGCGGAATGGCGTCCTTGACGGACACCTTGATGATGTCGCCGATGCCGGCATAACGGCGCTTGGAACCGCCGAGCACCTTGATGCACATCAGCTCCTTGGCACCGGAGTTGTCTGCCGCATCGAGGAAGGATTGCATCTGGATCATGGCTTATTCCTCCCTGGATCAAACTGCGGCGCGCGAGACGATCTCGACCACGCGCCAGTTCTTGGTCTTGGACACTGGACGAGTCTCGACCAGGCGAACCACATCGCCTTCCTGGCAAGAACCGTCCTCATCATGAGCGTGCAGCTTGGTGCTGCGCTTGATGTACTTGCCGTACAGCGCATGCTTGACCTGACGCTCGACGAGCACGGTCACCGTCTTGCTCATCTTGTTGCTGACCACGCGGCCTTCGACCGTGCGTTGAATCTGATTATTGTCGCTCATGTCGGCAGCCTTACTTGTTGTCGCCCAAGAGGCCCTTGATCCGCGCGATATCGCGACGGACCTTGCGGACCTGGTGGGTCTGGGTCAGTTGACCTGCGCCCTTCTGCATGCGCAGGTTGAACTGCTCACGGCGCAACTCCAGCAACTGGGCAGAAAGGTCCGCAGGGGACTTGCCACGCAATTGTTTGATACTCATTAGCGCACCGTCCGGGTAACAAAGGTGGTCTGCACCGAGAGCTTGGCCGCGGCAAGACGAAACGCTTCACGCGCTGTCTCTTCGGCAACACCCTCGATCTCGTAAAGCATGCGACCGGGCTGGATCGGAGCGACCCAGAATTCGACACCGCCCTTGCCGTTACCCATACGTACTTCAATGGGCTTCTTGGAAATGGGCTTGTCCGGGAACACGCGGATCCACAACTTGCCACCGCGCTTGACGTAGCGGCTGATTGTACGACGCGCCGCCTCGATCTGGCGAGCAGTCAACTGGCCGCGCGTGGTGGCCTTGAGGCCGAATTCGCCGAAGCTGACGGCAGCGCCGCTCCAGCTGAGGCCTTCGTTACGGCCCTTCTGGACCTTGCGGTACTTGGTACGTTTGGGTTGCAGCATGGCTCAATGCCTCCCTCGCGGCGGCCGCGGAGCACGCTC
>JAEXRB010000040.1 GCA_023438325.1 Pseudomonadota bacterium
CGCCCGGTGGTATCGGTGAGCACGCCGCGATCCATCACCTGCAACAGGATGTTGAAGATGTCCGGATGCGCCTTTTCGATTTCATCCAGCAACAACACGCAATGCGGCGTCTTGACGACCTTCTCGGTGAGCAACCCGCCCTGATCAAAACCGACGTAGCCCGGAGGCGCGCCGATCAGACGGCTGACCGAATGCGCTTCCATGTATTCGGACATGTCGAAACGGATCAGCTCGATACCGAGCTGCATCGCCAGTTGGCGCGTGACTTCGGTCTTGCCCACACCGGTGGGGCCGGCAAACAGGAAGCTGCCGATCGGCTTGTCCGGATTGGCCAGGCCCGAGCGCGCCATCTTGATCGCGGCAGTGAGGGTATCGATGGCTTCGTCCTGACCGAACACCACCATCTTGAGGTTGCGCTCCAGATTCTTCAGCACATCCTTGTCCGAGGCAGACACCTGCTTGGCCGGAATACGCGCCATCTTGGCCACGATCAGTTCGATTTCCGGTACGTCGATCAATTGCTTGCGCTCGGACTCGGGCACCACCCGCTGGCGTGCGCCAGCTTCGTCGATCACGTCGATGGCCTTGTCCGGCAGCAGTCTTTCGGCGATGTGCTTGACCGACAGATCGACCGCAGCGCGGATGGCATCATTGCTGTATTCGACGTGGTGATGTTCTTCGAAACGGGGTTTCAGGCCTTGCAGGATGGCCACGGTTTCGGCCACCGAAGGTTCCACCACATCGATCTTCTGGAAGCGCCGCGCCAGCGCGTGATCCTTCTCGAACACGCCACGGTATTCCTGGAAGGTGGTGGAGCCGATGCAGCGCAGCTCGCCGCGTGACAGCGCGGGTTTGATCAGGTTGGAGGCATCCATCGTGCCGCCGGAAGCGGAACCGGCGCCGATGATGGTGTGGATCTCGTCGATGAAAAGAATCGCGTTTTCTTCTTTCTTCAACTGCGCCAGCACGCCCTTCAGGCGCTTCTCGAAGTCGCCACGGTATTTGGTGCCGGCCACCAGCGCGCCCAGATCCAGTGCGTAGATGGTCGCGTCGCGCAGCACTTCCGGCACATCGCCATCGACGATACGTTTGGCCAGGCCTTCCGCCAGCGCGGTCTTGCCGACACCGGCCTCGCCCACATAGAGCGGGTTGTTCTTGCGACGACGGCACAGCACCTGAATGGTGCGCTCAACTTCATCCCCGCGCCCGACGAGCGGATCGATACGGCCCTGGCGCGCCTGCTCGTTCAGATCGCTGGCGAACTCGGCCAGCGGATTGCTCGCCGTCTCGTCGATGGGCTCGCCTTCCTTGCCCGTCTCGGGCTCGGGCTTGGGCGCCTCGTTGCCGACTTTGGCCACGCCGTGGGAAATGTAGTTCACCACGTCCAGGCGAGTGATTTCCTGCTGGTTGAGGAAATACACCGCATGCGAATCCTTTTCGCCGAAGATCGCCACCAACACGTTGGCGCCGCTGACTTCCTTCCGGCCGGACGACTGCACGTGGTAAACCGCGCGCTGCAACACGCGCTGGAAGCCCAGCGTGGGCTGGGTATCGCGGCTGTCCTCCACCGGCAACACCGGCACCGATTCGGCGATGACGTTGCGCAGGTCATCCGCGAGCCGGCCCATGTCGGCACCGCACACCCGCAGCACACCGGCCGCGGAGGGATTGTCCAGCAGCGCCAGCAGCAGATGCTCCACCGTCATGAATTCGTGGCGGCTTTCGCGGGCCTGCTTGTAGCACTGGCCGATGGTGAATTCGAGGTCTTTGCTGAACATCGAAGCCTTCCTATGCGTGGGCGACGCACTTGCGCCGCGATGCTGCCAAAGTGGGGATGATCACGCCTGTTCCATAGTGCACAAAAGCGGATGCTGGTGAGTGCGTGAAAATTCATTCACCTGCGCAACCTTGGTTTCAGCGACCTCGCGCGTGAAGACGCCGCACACGCCCTGCCCTCGGGTATGCACATGCAACATCACCTGCGTGGCACGCTCGCGGTTCATGTTGAAGAACACCTGCAACACCTCCACCACGAAATCCATCGGGGTGTAGTCATCATTCATCAGCAGCACACGGTACAACGGCGGCGGCTGCACCTCCGGCCGCGCCGGTGCGAGTGCGACGCCGTGTTCATCCTCGTGTTCAGGAATCGGGGTGGGTTCATGGCTCATGACGGCAGTATATGGACGCTTGCCGCACGATCCCAAGCCCTGCGACAACGCGATACGCACGTTGCCGGCACGCCCTTCACTCGCTTTCACTCGGGCGCTCCGCTGCGTTCTTCACATATCGATCGAACCACGCCAGCATCTCCGCCACGAAGTGCTCGTTGGATTCGCGTGCGGTGTACCAATGCGGCTCGAACGGCAGCATCACCAAGCGTGCCGTGCCACCGTTGCCACGCACGGCCTGGAACAGGCGTGGCGACTGGGTCGGCTCGGTGCCTGGATTGGCATCGTCGCTGCCATGCACGATCAGGATGGGCTCATCGATCTTGTCGGCATGGAAAAACGCCGAGCTCTGGTCATAAGCCTTCGGCGCGGCCCAGAAGGAGCGCCGCTCGTTCTGGAAACCGAACGGCGTCAAGGTTTTGTTGAAGCCGCCGCTGGACGCCACGCCGGCACGGAAAAGGTCGGTATGCGCGAGCAGGTTCGCCGTCATCAGCGCGCCATGGCTATGGCCCGTGACGCCGATGCGATCCGGATCGACTACGCCCAGCGCCACGGCTTTTTCCACTGCGGCCTCGGCGTTGGCAATCAGCTGTTCGAGATAGCTGTCATACGCGGTGCGCGGATCGCCGACGATGGGAAAGGCGGCGTTGTCGATGATGGCGTAACCGGCCAGCAACAGCAGGCGGTAGTTCGCAAGACGGGTGAAGGACTGTTCGGAACCGCTCACCTGCCCGGCCTTGGACGGATCGGCAAAATCCATCGGATAGGCATACAGGATGGCCGGCACGCGCGTGCCTTCCACGTAGCCTGGCGGGGTGTAGAGGGTGAAAGACAGGCTCACGCCATCCTTGCGCTGGTAGGTGACCAAACGCTTCTTGACCTGTCGCACCAGCGGCGCGGGATCGGCGAAATCGGTGATCTTCGTTCGGCTGGAAACGCGCTCGGCTTCGCCTGCCTGCGCATCGGCGATGGGTTCGCCCAAAGTGCGAAGGAATGCGTTGGGCGGGTCGATCAGGGATTCGTGCCAGGTCAGAAGTTTCGAGGTATCCCCGGCAAAGCCGAAGACGCGCTCGAACGCATCCGGCGCGCTGCGGAACAGGCGCTCGGTACTGCCATCGGCGAGCGAGTAGCGATCCAGGAAGGGGCGATCGCCAGCCGGCGAACTGCCGGGGCCGCTCAGGAACAAGTTGCCGTTTTCCTCGCGCAGCACGCTCCAGCCATTGGACAAGCTACGGAACATCGGGCTGCCGGGATTGGCGTAGCGCTCGTCCAGCGAGCGATCCCACAACACGCGCCCGGCCTGACGCGGCACATCCACATCCACCAATGTCACCGTCAGCCAGCGCGTGTTGGCGTTGAACTGGGTCAAAAGCGCCCGCGAACCTTTCGCAAACCATGACAATCCCGCATACCGCTGCGCGGTACGGGCGATCTCGACCGGGGCACGCTTGAATGGCGCGCGCCACATCATCACGCGATCACGTTCGGCAACCTCATTGCGCCAGTCGCCGCCATCCAGTGCCTCGCTGAACAGCAGCGTGGCCGGTTCGTTCGCACGCCAGGCGTGTCCGCGTGGCCCCGTCGGCACGCCGCGCACCGGTACGCTTTCGGCAGCCGGCAATTGTGCGATGCGGTGCGAGGTGCCGCTGGAGAGATCCAGCACGCTGACGTCGCGCGCAAAACGCTCCCACGTGGTGACGTAGGAATACGGGCGCTGGAGGGTTTCGATCAGCACATGGCGGCCATCCGGCGCAACGCTCACATCACCGATGACGCCGGCTTCGCCGACACGCGACAGCTTGCCGCTGCTCACGTCCACGGCCACCAGAGCCGCGCTGGCGTAGTAGGTGAAAAGCGCCTCGTCCTCGGGGCTGGAGAGCGTGTCGCGCGCCTCGTAGGTGCTGCTCTCGCCGCTGCTTTCCGTGGCGTCCTTGATGTCCGGCCCCGGCGGCACCAGTGCCTTGATCGGCGCAGGCCCGAGATCGCCCGGCACTTCCTTGACGAGCAGGCGTTCGCCATCGCTCATCCATTGGAACGAACTGCCGAGAATGGTGTTGAGGCGAATGCCCTCGATGCGCTTCGCCACGCCGCTCCTGGCATCGGCAACCCACAGCTCCACCGTGGTGTCGGTGGTGTTGCTGAAGGCGATACGGCTGCCATCGGGCGCCCAGCTTGCACCGCCGGGACATGCGCCTTCGGGCAGGGCCACAGGTGTCTGTTTGCGCGTGGCGATATCCAGCAGGGTGAACCCTTCCAGACATGTACGGATGCCGTAGCCGCTGGACATGTCATGCCGAGTATGGGCACGCGGCTCGATGCGCACGCCAGCCAGCGCCAGATACGGCTCGGCCACCCGCTCCACGCCCGGATACTGCGCCTGTTGCACCAGCAGCAGCGTGGTACCGGTTGGGTCGGGTTGCGGCGAAGGAATCAGCGGCGCGCGCATTACGCCAAGCAGGGGTTCTGGCGGCTGCATGTACTGCGCTTGCGTGGCGCTGGCGGTCAGAACGAGCAGGCAGGCGGCAAGCGTCTGGTGTGATCTGGGCATATCCGGTTCCCTGACAGATTGCATTGGAATCAACGAAGGTAGCGCATCGGCATCATCCCGTGCGCATGCCGATAGGTATGGGTGCGGGATTGATTGGCGCAAGACGCGAAAGGATCGGCCGCGCATCAGTCCGATCCAGCCCCCATGCGGTTGCGCGTGCTATTGCCCGCCCTTTTCCACCACTTCGATCACCGGATCCGACCAAGGGCCGGTCACGCGGTAGATGGTGCGGGTCATGTCCTTGAGCGGTTGGCGCAACACCGCCTGTGCCACCGCACCAACGGCCGCACCGGCAGGTCCTGCGGCAATCGCGCCGATGGCCGGAAGCACGCTGCCAGCCTTGGGCAGCACCTCCATGGTCTGCTCGTAATCGCGTGCTGCCAGCCCGGTGCGACCACGCAGGAGGATTTGCGCGGAAGGTGCATCGATCTGGAAGTCATCGGTGATGGCATTGCCGCGCTCGATATTGAAGCGACCAGCCATCTGGTTGAAGGCAAAGCCGGATTTGAAGAAATCGCTGAAATCCAGACTCAGCCGACGCGGGATTTCGGTGAGGCTGAGCAGACCGAAAAGACGCCCTGCTCCCGGCTCCACTTCCAGTACGCGCCCTTGACCGACGTGGACGCTGAGTTCGCCATCGGCAACGGCCCACTCGAAGGCGCCCGGCGCATCGGGCCAGCGCAGGCGCAACTGTCCGTGCGTGGCACCGCCATCGATCAGGCGCGAAAAACCAAGTGCGCCGAGCATCGCGCCAGCATCGCGCGAGGAGTAATCGAGCGAGATTTCGCTGTGATCGCCCTGAGTACCACGACGCCAATCGCCCTTGGCTTTCAGATCCAGAACCTCGGAATGGGCATCCAACCGTTCGACGTGCAGGCCATCGGCCGTGGGCCCCGATTCCAGCCAGACATTGCCGAGCTGTGCGCCGGAAAAACGGGTGTCGAGGGATTCCAGATGCAACGGTGGAATCAGCGCGGGCGAAATGCCGGGAGCTTCTTCGGCCTCTCCATGGATTTCCGATTCCGGCGATTCGGGCCAGTGCAGGCGCTGGAAACGCGCCGTGATGCCTTTCTGCATCAAGCCCTCCAGGGGAATGAGCACTGTGCCATCGAGCATCGCGCCTTCCACGCCAAGTTCCACCTGCGTGTCGCTGCGCTGCATGGTGAGACGGGTTTCATGGAAACGCCGATCAAGCAGATTGAGTTCACCGGCAAACACATCGGCAGAAGCAACATACAACGCAGCTTCGTCTGTACCGCCGCTTGCGACGGCGCCCCATGCGGCAGCATCCAGCACGGGAATCTGGCCGGCGATGTGCAGGCCGCGCACAGGCACGGCGGTGTCGTCGGGAACATCGCCGAACGATGCCACGCCATTGAATCCGCCGCCTGCATCGGCACGCCCATGCAGGCGCAGAAGGCGCCCGAGGCGCATGTCCAGTTCGCCCGATTCGGGCGGCAGCGGCAATTGCAGATCCAGCGGCAGGCGTTCGGCGACATCCTTGCGCAACGGCGCGGGCAGCGTGATGGCGGTGCCGACCAGATCAGAACGCACGCGCAATTTCGGCGCAGCGCCATCTTCTCGCGGCACGGTCAGTTGCAAGGTCCAGTCCGATTCCCCCTCGACCCAGGCATCGATCCAGCGGCTGCGTGCGTTCTGGGAAATCAGCGTGCTTGCGGGGAAACGTCCGCGCAGGCTGGCTTCTGCAAGGTGCTGGTTGCCGGAGGTGTAATCCCCCACCGCGATGCTCAAGGCACCGAGGCTGCCACCGAAGCCGACATTGAGTTCGTCGGCGGAAAATCCATGTTCGGAAAAACGTATCCGGCCGCTGGCGGTGGAAAAATCCAGATCCCACGTGTCATCGCGCATGTCCATGCGCTCGATGTCGACCTGACCATCCACGCGTGGCTCGCCCAGATGCGGCTCCAGCGGGATGTGCAATGCCAGCCCCACGTTGCCGCGCCCACCCAGTGTCAGGCTGCGCATGTACTGACCGTAGGTTTCGCGCAGCGGGCTTTGTCGCAGCACGCCCAGCAAGGCCGAGCCGGTGCCAGCGGCGTGGACGTCCAGCTGCAACACCGCATCGCCGAAATTCGGTACGCCGCCGCGCGCCTGCGCGATGGCGACGCCGGCAACTTCACCCTTGAGGTCAAGCTCCATCGCGGTGTTGATGAAACGCGCCGTGCCTTCGACCTTGTGCCCGAGCGGCCAGTCGTTGCGATAACGCAATTTCGCGTCGGCCAATTCGGCGAGCGCTTCAAAGCGGCCTTCACCCTGACGGAATGGCCAGTCGCGCACGTTGCCGCGAACCAGCGCCGCGCCATGTGCCACGCGGCCATCCACCAAGGCATCGTCGAGCCATTCCACCGCCTTGGACGGCATCACGTTGATCGGCCAGAAGCGCTTGGCGACAACGATGGGCGCCTCGGCCACATCGGCACGCAGATCCAGCAGGGTTCCCTCCTCGTGCAGGAACTGCACGCCACCGCCGAGCAGGATGTCGTAGCTGTCTTCATGCAGCCGCAGGCCGGGCGTATCGATGCGCAGGCCATCACGGTCGCGCAACAACAGGATTTCGCCATTCACCTGTGGCGCGAAGGGTTCGCGCAGCATGTCCGGCGCGCGCATGTCCCAAAGGCCGGAAGCGATTTGCAGGCGCACCGCACGGGCATCGCCATCCAGGGTGCCGGAAATGCCGCGCAACGCCGGAATGCGTGATTGCGGCAACCAGCCGATGTCCGATACCTGCGCCTCAAAGCGATGATGCTCCGGCCCGGCCCACAGCAGGCGCAGGTCATGCAGCTCTCCCTGCACCTCGGCAGCGGCAAGCCACGTGCGCAAGCCGGTGGATGTCTGCGGTGCCAGCCGTGCGAGGTCGAGCAACGGGCCAAGCGCGATGGCATCGGCCTGCACGCGCAACAGGCCGATGCCATCACGCGTGGCATGTCCTTGGCGCACGATGTCCACGGCCTCTTTCGCAGCCTCCGGCATCACGCGCCAACGCGGCAAGGTCACACGCCAGCCGTCGGCTCCCTCGCGCGAAAGTCGCGCATCCAGTTGCCAGGTGGCGAAGCGCACCCTCTGTTCGCCTGCATCGTCGCCGGCAGCGACGTCATCCTCCGCACGGCGCAAGGCCAGCGCGGAAAGATCGGCTTCCACCTGCACCTGACTCAGGACGCCATCGTCAACATCCAGCCACGCCCGCACATCGCCACGTGCTTGCTCAATGCTGATGCCATGCAGCGACGCCGCCTGCGCCCACGCCGCCCAGTCCTGCGCAAGCCCCTCAAGATAGAAGGCGCCCGCCTTGTCGCCCTCGCTTACCTCGCCGGCAAGGCGCAGACGCGCCCCCTTTTCGCCATGCAGCAACATGCCGACGTGCAGGCGCCCGTTGCGGTGGCGCAGGCGCGCGTCGATGCGTGGCAAATCGAAATGAAACCCGCGCACGGCATCATTGAAACGCAAGCGTGCGTTGTCCACGTCGATGGCACCGAAGCGGCGAAGCTGCTCGAACTGCGATGCGCCGCTGCCTGCACCGGACCGGCGTCCGAAGCCATCCAGTCGCCACTGCCCATCGGCGGTGCGGTGCAGTTCGAGATCCGGCGCATTCAGGCGCAACTCGGTCAGCGGAATCCCCGGCCACAATCCCGAGTACACGTTGACCTGCAACTGCGCGTTATCGATATCGAGCACCTGCGGCATCGCACCGATGCGCAGGCCGGAAAGGGAAAGCTGCGGCCCGGCACGATTCCAGCGCGCCTCCACCGCAGTCAGCGCCACCGGTTCGCCGATCTGGCCGGAAAGCCAGCGCGCCACGGCCTCGGGATGGCGGGCCAGCACGGGCAGGAACTGGCTTGCCAAACCCACGCACAGGGCCGCCAGAATCACCAGCGCCAGAAGGCTCCAGCCCAGCATGCGGCGCAGCCGCCGCAGGTTGCGGCGCAAGCGGCCATACGTGCTCGCGCTCATGCCATCGACCACTCGGGCTTACAACAACACAACGTCGTACTGCTCCTGCGCGTACTGCTCATCGGACTGAAAGCGGATGGTCTTGCCGATGAACTCCTCAAGCTCAGCCACTGCCGCCGACTCTTCTTCCAGTATTTTCGTCGCCACGCGTGGGCTCGCCAGCACCAGCAATTTCTCCGCTTCGAACTGGCGTACCGCGCGGGTGATTTCACGGAAGATTTCGTAGCAGACCGTTTCGGTCGTCTTGACGCTGCCGCGCCCGCCGCAGGTGGAGCACGGCTCGCACAACTGCCGCTCCAGGCTCTCGGTGGTGCGCTTGCGCGTCATCTCCACCAGGCCAAGCGGGGAAAAGTCGTAGACGGTGGATTTGGTGTGATCGTGGGCGAGGGATTTTTCCAGCTGGCGCAACACCTGACGACGATGCTCGGGGTCCTGCATGTCGATGAAGTCGATGATGATGATGCCGCCCAGGTTGCGCAGCCTGAGCTGGCGCGCCGCCGCCTGCGCCGCCTCCAGATTGGTACGGAACACCGTGTCTTCCAGATTGCGGTGCCCGAGGAAGGCGCCGGTATTCACGTCCACGGTGGTCATGGCCTCGGTCTGGTCGATGATGAGGTAACCGCCGGACTTGAGCGGCACCTGCTTCTGCATCGCGCGCAGGATTTCGTCTTCCACACCGTAGAGATCGAAGATCGGGCGCTCGCCGAAGTAATGCTCCACGCGCTCGGCCAACTCGGGGATGAATTTGGCGACGAAACGCTGAATGCGCTCGAAGGATTCGCGTGAATCCACGCGCACTTTTTCCACGTCCTCGCGCATGTAATCGCGCACGCAACGCAGCGGCAGGGAGAGATCCTCGTAGACGCAGGCACCGACACGCGCCTCGGCCATACCTGTGCGTACCGCATTCCAGACCTTGCGCAGGTAGCCCACGTCCTTGGCCAGCGCCTCGGGGCTCTGGCCTTCGGCATTGGTGCGCACGATGTAGCCGGCTGGATTGTCCTGGCTCAGTTCGGTCATCAGTGTCTTGAGACGGACTCGCTCCTCCTCGTCCTCGATGCGGGCCGAAACACCCAGCACGCGGCCATAGGGGAGCAGCACCAGATAACGCGAAGGGATGCTGAGTTGCGTGGTGATGCGTGCGCCCTTGCTGCCGATCGGGTCCTTGACCACCTGCACGATCAGATCCTGACCTTCGCGCAGCAGCTCTCCGATCGGCGGCGTGCTGACCGCTACCGGCGGCGCGGCCTCTTCACCTTCCAGCACGTCCGGCGGCATCGGCCGCAGGATGTCGGAGGCATGCAGGAATGCGGCCCGGTCCAGCCCGATATCCACGAAAGCGGCCTGCATGCCCGGCATCACCCGCAGCACTCGCCCCTTGTAGATGTTGCCGACATAACCGCGTCGGCTGGCGCGCTCGATCAGCACTTCCTGCAGCATGCCGTTTTCAACCACCGCCACGCGGATTTCTCGTGGCGTGACGTTGATGAGGATTTCTTCGGACATCGCGCATCACCCCTGTTGGTTTGGCGGTGGATTGTTCTGTGGATACAACCCGAAACGCGCCAGCAATGCGCAGGTTTCGTGGATGGGCAAGCCCATCACGCCCGAATGGCTGCCGGCCAGATGCGAGACGAAGGCGGCGGCGCGGCCCTGGATGCCATAGGCACCGGCCTTGTCGAAGGCTTCGCCGCACGCCAGATAATCGGCAATCTGCGCCTCGGAAAGCCGCGCAAATGTCACCTCGGTGCGGCACGTCGTCGTCGCCTCGCGCCCGGCTGTCGCCAGGCAAACCACCGAGATCACCTCGTGGGTCCGGCCCGACAAACGCCTCAGCATCGCCGCGGCATCTTCCGCATCCACAGGTTTGCCGAACACCAGATCGCCCAGCACCACCTCGGTATCGGCGCCCAGCACCGTGGCTTCGGGCACATTTCCCAGTGTCGCCAAGCCGGCGCGGGCCTTTTCGAGAGCCACGCGGGAGACGTAGGCGTGCGGCGACTCGCCGGCGGCGCGCTGTTCGGGGATATCGATGTCCAGGCACTGGAAACGGTAGCCCTGCTCTTCGAGCAACTGGCGGCGGCGCGGGGATTTGGAGGCAAGGTAGAGCATCCGCGGAAGCTTAACCGACCTCGCCGCCCGCGCAGCGTACCTTTCATCACGCTTCCACTGTGCACGCGGCGGCTATGATGCGCCCATTCCGGGGAGAGGGGATTCACCATGGGTTTTCTGGCGAGCATCACGCGCCGCAAGAGCATCGAGCGCATTCAAGCCGAAGCGGGAATGCGCACCGAGTTCCGCCGCGTGCTGGGGGTGTGGCAACTTTCCGCCATTGGTTTGGGCGGCATCATCGGCGTAGGCGTGTTCGTTCTGGCCGGGCAGCAAGCCGCCGTGAACGCCGGGCCGGCAGTGGCCCTGGCCTTCGTGATTGCCGGCATCGCCAGCGCAGCCGCCGCCCTGTGCTACGCCGAATTCGCCGGGCTGATTCCGGCATCCGGCAGCGCCTACACCTACGGCTACGCCGTTCTCGGCGAAGGCGTGGGCTGGCTGATCGGCTGGGATCTGCTGCTCGAATACGGCCTGATCGTGGCGGCGGTAGCCAGTGGCTGGTCGGGCTATCTATTGAATTTGCTGGAGGCCGCCGGCATCCAGTTGCCGGCATGGGCGCAGGGCGCGGCCGGCACCGGCGAAGGCCGCGTGTTCAACGTGATCGCCGCCGGCCTTGCCTTGATGGTGGCCTGGCTGCTCACGCTGCGCACCGAATGGGGCGCGCGCCTGAATACCGGCATCGTGGTGGTGAAGGTGCTGGGCATCGCGCTGGTGATCGCCGTGGGTGTGTTCTACATCGACCCGGCCAACTGGTCGCCCTTCATCCCCGAACTCATCGTCAATGCCGATGGTGTGGGCCACTACGGCTTCGAGGGCGTGGTCGCAGCGGCGGCCATCGTGTTCTTCGCCGTGTTCGGCTACGACACACTGACCACGGCCGCCGAAGAAGCGCGCGATCCGCAGCGCGACCTGCCGAGGGCGGTGTTGCTGTCGCTCGGCATTTCGATGGTGCTGTACATCAGCATCTCGCTGGTACTCACCGGCATCGCCCCCTACGGCACACTCAACAACGATGCGCCCGTGGCCAATGCCTTCAAGGCACTGGGCCTGAATTGGGTGATGGTGCTGATCTCGCTGTCGGCGGTGACGGGCATCCTGAGCGTGGTGTTCGCCTTCATGCTGGCCGGCGCACGCATCTGGCACTCGCTCGCGCGCGATGGCTTGCTGCCAGGCTGGTTCGCCAAACCGCACCCCAAACACGGCACGCCGTATCGCCCGACCTGGATCATCGGTATCAGCACCGCCCTCGCTGCCGGCTTCCTGCCCATCGGCGAACTGGCACAACTGGTCAACATCGGCGTGCTGCTGGCGTTCGTGGTGATCTGCACGGCAGTGATGGTACTGCGCGTGCGTCAGCCTGAATTGCCACGCCGCTTCCGCACCCCGTGGGTGCCGCTCGTTCCGCTCGTGGGCATCGCGTTCTCGATCTGGCTGCTCTCGCACCTGCCCTGGCAAACCTGGGAGCGGTTCGCGCTGTGGATGGGGCTGGGGCTGATCGTTTATCTGGGTTACGGCATGCGCCACAGCAAGCTGGCACGCTGAATCACCCTCCGGACGATCCGGTGTGAATGCGCCGGATCATCCCGCCTGCGTCAGCGTTTTGGCTTGAGCATCGTGCCGGTGCAAGCCGCCGCGCCGCAGCGGCAGGCCCACAGTTTCTTGAGCCGCGCCGTGTGCGGCACATCCAGACGGATGCCGTAGTCGTAGGTCAATTCCTCGCCTTCGGCAATGTCGCGCAGGGCAAGAATCTCGATGCGATCGCGACGGCGATCATCGCCGGCATGTTCTTCGATCTGCGCCTGACAATTCGGCGCGCAGCTGTGATTGATCCAGCGTGCGATGTTGCCACGGCGGTTACCGTCGACGATGTACTCGTCGTTGAGCGTGAACAGGAAGGTATGACCGGTATCCAGCGTGTCGCCGTAGGTCTCGTCGGCCTGATCGTGGGTGATGCGTTCGCCCTGGTAAAAGCACACGCGGGTGTCGGCGGGAATGTGCGCAGTGGCAAACACGCCATTGCCATGGATGCGGGAGCGGCGACGCGCGATGAGGCGGGACATCGTGAGGTTCCGGATGGGTGGACGGCCGAGCAGAAGCCAGAATTGAATCACGCGACTCTAGCAGTTTCACCATGCTGATCCGTAGCCGGATCGACGCCTTGCGCGCCTGCCATTGATGCTGCCGGGCACGACTTGCCCTGCGCCCCGCTTTTCGGCCTACACTGCGCCATGGCCGACAGGGGAAGGCTCGTTCCGATTGCCGTGGCAATGGTGGGTGCCTATCTGGCACTTGCATGGATGGCCTTGCTCGCGACGGGGCCTTCGGAAGTCACCTTGATCTGGCCCGCCACCGGTGTCGCGTATGCCTCGATGCTGTTTTTCGGCTGGCGATGGTGGCCGGTCCCGGCTATCTCGGTGCTGCTGCTGCACTTGACCATCGCACCGGCACCGCCCTTCTTGGTGTGCTGGTCCATCGCCGGCAATGTGCTGGGAGCGTTGGGCGGCGTGTGGTTCGTCCGACGCTTCGTCCCGGATGTTTTCGAGCGCTTCGACGTGCCTGCCGGCGCTGGCGTATTGGCCGGCGGCGTGGGTCTGGCGATGGTGAGCGCGAGCTTTGGTGCGCTGGGCATGTGGCTGAGCGGGCAAAGCTCGGCCAGCGAACTGCTCACCAATGCGTTGCGCTGGGCGATAGGCGATCTGTACGGCATCATCGCGGTGATGCCGGCGGTGCTGCTTGGCTTGCAACGTCGTTACAGCACCAGCGCTCCGCTGCTGCCATCCAGTGGTGCGTATGCCAGCCCATCGGAGCGGCGCGTCTGGCTCGGCCTGATGTTCCTGGTCCTGCTCGGCGCGGCCTGGCTGGGCAGCGAAAATCCCACGCATGCCCTGGCCATGGTGGGGTTGCCACTGGCCTTGCTGGTCTGGGCTGCGGTGCGACTGCCGCCACTGACCGTGGCCATCGCCAATGGTGCAGTCTCCTTGCTGATGGCCATGGCGCTGAGTCTTGGCTTTGCCGGCCCTGCTCCCGCCACGCCCATCAGCACGGCAACGCTGGCAGCTTTCCTGTGCGTGATCGCCGCCATTCCGATGACATTGTCGCTGGGCATGTTCCAGAGCCGCCAAGCTGCCGCGCGACTGTTGCAGCGCGCCAACACCGACGCGCTCACCGGCACCTTGAGCCGCAGCGCTTTCGAATATCAGGCGCGCCGCGCGCTCCAGCGAGTGCCATTCCAGCCCATGGCGGTGGCCTACATCGATCTGGATCGGTTCCGACTGATCAACGACGCCATGAGCCACGCCGTCGGCGACGATCTGATCTGCGCCGTGGCCGGTGTATTGCGCGCCAACTTGCCGGCGCAAGACGAGCTGGCACGCATCGGGGGCGACGAGTTCGCGGTGCTGATGCACGATGTCGCACCCGAAACCGCACTGGCACGCGCCCAGCATCTGTGCGAAGCGGTGGCGTCCTACCGCTTCCAGGTCGGCGAGCATGTGGCAACACCGACCATCAGCATCGGCCTTGTAGCCAACTCGGACAACGACCTTGAGTTCGGCAGCCTGCTGGCATTGGCCGATACGGCCTGCTTCGCCGCCAAGGAGCGTGGTGGCAATCGCGTGCAGCGCGGCGAGCCGGGCGGGCAGGACATCGTGCGCGAAAGCTCGGATGCCATGCGCTGGGCGCTGCGCCTTGGCAACGCACTGGACCACGACCACTTCCAACTTTACTGCCAGTCGATCGTGCCGCTGCATGCCGGCGACGAGGGTCTACAGCATTTCGAAATCCTGCTGCGGCTCAAGGAGCCGGGCAAGCCGCTGGTATTGCCCGGCCAGTTCATTGCCGCCGCAGAACGCTACGCGATGGGCGTGCGACTGGATCGCCACGTGTTGAACAAGACCTTGCGCTGGTTCGACCGCCACCCCGAACGGGCGCGCCAGGTGGGCTTGTGCGCGATCAACCTGTCGGCCAGTTCGTTGCAGGACGATCGTTTTCTCGACTACCTGGCCGAGCATCTTTCCGACAGTGTCCTGCGGCCGCACCAGCTTTGCTTCGAGTTGACCGAAACCACCGCACTGGGTGATCTGGGCCGCGCCCAGCGCTTCATCACGGCAGCGCGTGCGCTAGGCTGCCGCTTCGCGCTGGACGACTTCGGCACCGGCTTCTGCTCGTTCGGCTACCTGCGCTCGCTGGACGTGGATTTCTTCAAGATCGACGGCAGCTTCGTGCGTGACATCGACGCTTCGCCACTGTCTTTCGCGATCGTGCGCTCCATCGCCGACATCGGCCGCGCCATGCGCAAGAAAACCATCGCCGAATGTACCGAGAGCGACGCGATACGCCAACGCCTGATCGATCTTGGCGTGGATTGCGCACAAGGCTTCGCGATCGATCATCCGGTAGAAATCGAACGCTATTTCGGCACCAGCCAGCGGATGTCTGCACTGGCTTGAAAGGCAAAAAAAAGCCGGAATGGCGCGAACCATCCCGGCTTTGGCTTTAGCGCCATCACGCGCTGCCGCTCATGTCATGCCGGCAGAGCTGACGGGCGTGAAAGCGTGCTTCAGCGCTTCTTCTTGGAAACCAGCCCCCAGATCACCAGCAGCACGATGGCACCGACCACGGCACCGATGAAACCTGCCGGCTGGCCTGGCTGGTACAAACCCAGCGCCTGACCACCGTATGTAGCCAGCAGCGAACCGCCGACACCGAGCAGGATCGTCATGATCCAGCCCATCGCGTCATTGCCCGGCTTGATCGCACGCGCGATCAGGCCTGCGAAGAAACCGATCAGAATGGTGCCGAGAATTGCCATCATGGGTACATCTCCTTCTGAGTGAACAAACGGAATGGGTCTACTGCGGGAAAATCAGCAACAGGAAGCATGATCGCCGAAACGGCTTTCTCCGGCAGCAACGCCCACGCCACGCGTCAGCCCCTTTCGGCTGGCAGCATGGTGCGCCGCGACGACTTTGGCCACGGCGGCGGTCACCCGCTTGCCGGTGGGAATGTGCAGGAACTCGTTTGGCCCGTGCGCATTGGAATGTGGTCCCAGCACACCGGTGATCATGAACTGCGCACCGGGGAACTTCTCGCCCAGCATGCCCATGAACGGAATCGTGCCGCCCTCGCCCATGTACATCGCCGGCTTGCCGAAGAACGCCTGCGAGGCGTCCTCGATGGCCTGCGTCAGCCATGGCGACATCGCCGGAGCGTTCCAGCCGGTGGAGGATTTTTCCAGCGAGAACTCGACCTTGGCGCCGTAGGGCGGATCCTTCATCAGCAGCTCCTTGAGCGTCTTGCCGGCGGTATCGCCATCCAGCGTGGGCGGCAGGCGCAGCGACACCTTCACCGCCGTGGTCGGGCGCAACACGTTGCCGGCGCTGCCCAGTGGCGGCAGGCCATCCACACCGGTGATCGCCAACGCCGGACGCCACGTGCGATTGAGCACAAGCTCGGTCAGATCGCTGGTGACCGGCGACATGCCCGGCAGGAACGGGAACTTGTCGAAGATCGCCGTATCCAGCACCTCCGCGGCGCGCTGCGCC
>JAEXRB010000046.1 GCA_023438325.1 Pseudomonadota bacterium
CAATCTCAGCGATGGCTCGTGCTTTGCGCCGATCCAGATCGTCGCAACCGCCGAACTGCCCAATTACGAATCCGAAGTGAAACGTCTTTCCGCCGGCTGCGGCGTCATCGCTACCGGCACGCTCACCGCGTCGCAAGGCGCAGGCCAGAGTTTTGAAATCCAGGCCGCGTCGATCGAAGTGACCGGTTTTGTGGAAGATCCGGAAACCTATCCGATCCAGCCCAAGCCCCACTCGCTGGAATTCCTGCGCGAGGTGGCGCATCTGCGCCCGCGCACCAACCTGTTCGGCGCCGTCACCCGTATCCGCCACTGCCTGGCACAGGCGGCGCATCGTTACTTCCACGAAAACGGCTTCTACTGGATCAACACGCCGATCATCACCACCTCCGACGCCGAAGGCGCCGGCCAGATGTTCCGCATTTCCACGCTGGACATGGCCAACCTGCCGCGCACCGACAAGGGCGAGATCGACTTTTCCCGCGACTTCTTCGGCAAGGAAGTGTTCCTGTCGGTGTCCGGCCAGCTCAACGTCGAGGCGTTCTGCCTGGCGATGAGCAAGGTCTACACCTTCGGCCCCACCTTCCGCGCCGAGAACAGCCATACCACGCGCCATCTGGCCGAGTTCTGGATGATCGAGCCGGAAATCGCCTTCGCCGATCTGGCCGAAGACGCACGCGTGGCCGAAGAATTCCTCAAGTACATGTTCCGCGCCGTGCTCGACGAGCGCGCCGATGACATGGCCTTCATCGCCGAGCGCGTGCAGAAAGACGCCATCACGCGCCTGGAAAAATTCATCGAAGCACCGTTCGAGCGCATCGAATACAGCGACGCGGTCAAGCTGTTGCAGGCCTCCGGCAAGAAATTCGACTTCCCGGTCGAATGGGGTCTTGACCTGCAAACCGAGCACGAGCGCTGGCTGACCGAAGAACACGTCGGCCGCCCGGTAGTGGTCACCAACTACCCGGAGCACATCAAGGCGTTCTACATGCGCCTGAACGATGACGGCAAAACCGTCGCGGCGATGGACGTGCTGGCCCCGGGCATCGGCGAGATCATCGGCGGCAGCCAGCGCGAAGAGCGCCTGGATGTGCTTGATGCACGCATGGCGCAATTCGGCCTCGATCCTGCGCATTACGGCTGGTACCGCGATTTCCGCCGTTACGGCACCGTGCCGCATGCCGGCTTCGGCCTCGGCTTCGAGCGCCTGATCGTGTATGTCTGCGGCTTGTCCAACATCCGCGACGCCATTCCCTACCCGCGCGCGCCCGGTCAGGCTGAATACTGATGGGCGCACGCTAATGGGCATGTTCCTCGCCCTCACCACCTTGGCCACGGCCATTTCCGGCCTGCTGGCCTTTGTTCTGTTCTGGCCGATGGCGCTGGTGCATCTGCGCGATCGCCATCCGCAATTGCTGCGCGGCTTCGGCAGTTTCGCCTTCATCTCGCCCGCCGCGATTGGCTGGCTGCTGGCCGGTCGCTACAAGGCACTCTCCGACCGCTCGCTCGATGGCCTGGCCACACCGGCACGACTGGCATTGTGGTGCACCATCCTGGCACTCGCGGCCTCGGGCGTGCTCTGGCGCATCTTTCGCTGAGGAATACAAAAATGAGCGAAGACGCTTATACGCAATGGTGGCTGGCGCGCGTCGGCGACATGCTGATCTGGAGCCGTCTGCATGTCCGAGCCTCCGGCACCGCAGAGGTGCTGGATTCCAGCGGCAATCTGCTCAATTACGACAGCGAGGACAGCGCCCGCGCCGCCTTGATGGATGCCGAATTCCATGCCCTCGACGGAATGGACGAGGACGACGCCCTGACCTTCGGCCTGCCCTTGCAGGAACTGGTACCGCCACAGGGCGACGATGCCGAACTGCACGAGCGCATGGTGCTGACGCTGCCAATGCAGCACTGAGTCCAATCACCCTGACTCAAGCTGATTCAGGGCGATTCGAATCCATCCGCGAACAATCCCTGCCCCGGCTGGATCGGTGTGCGCACGCAATCGTAGGTTTCGCCAATGCGTGGCCCGGTATCGATCACCGCGAAATCCGAAACCATGACCGGCGTGCGATTGCCCGCCGTCCCATTCCAGAACACCTGCGGTGTGATGCCGAGTTCGGCCCACTTGGCCGTGGCGTGGCGATCGGACATGAAGGTCAGGGCGATATTGCCGCCATCCGCCAGCACGATGCCGTAGCGCTGCATCGTGCGCAGGATGACGCGCGCAGCGGCGTTGTACCCTGTCATGTCGAAATCCGCGCGCAAACGCATCCGCGCCCCGTAAGGCACGGATGCTGCCGGCCCGCCTGGCCCGCCGGCATGACTGGCCGGACGCACGTAGAGCCTTCCGGAGACACCACCCAGCGCCGCATCCGACGCCATGCGCGCATTGGGCAATATGAAGCGGATCGCGTGGCCCAAATCACCATCCGCCTGCGCCAGCGCCGCAGCCACACCATCGGCACTGGGCAGGAGCGGCGCGATCGGAAAACCGGCAGCATCGGCACTGGTGCAATGTTCGCCACGCCCCTGCGGCGGATACTCCGTGGCAAGATCCCAGCGCGCCAGACACATCGCCCGTACCTGTCCGGCGCTCACCGTGCCGGCATACACCTCGTACAGGACATTGCCGTCGACTACGAGCAGATGGCAATCGGCATTCTGCAGGTCGCAGCTCAAGCCCTCCTGCCCCTCGAACGCGGCATCGGAGGGAACCGGAATCTGCGTCCCGAGCGGGTCGCAATCGGGAAGGTAGTAACCTGATGGATGCGCCACCACCGGCAAGCGCGGCGCACTCTCACCCGGCGCCATCTGCCGTACGTGGAGCGAAAAATCGATCTGCATGCGATTGCCATTGCCCCAGCCTCCCAGCCCGGACAGCGTGGCAATCATCTGCGCGGATGAGGGATGCAAGGGTGCGCTGGAAATCTCCTGATGCCACACCGCGCCGGACGGAAAACGCGGCGAAGGCGCGGCGAAGGCGGCCGCACCTGCAAAGACGGCGCAACAAACGGCCACCAGCAAGCGATTCATGGCGGTTCCAGAGCAGGGGAACCTGCTCAGCCTATCAAAACAGCTCGGATGCCGCAGTCGGCGCCTGCAACATGCCTCAACCCAGTTCCAGCAACCCGCCCCGCTTCACTGCCGCATCCAGTTCTTTCATCGTGGCGAGCAGGCTTGCCATCTTGCCGAGCGGCCAGGCGTTGGGGCCATCGGACAGCGCCTTGTCCGGGTCAGGATGGGTTTCCATGAATACGCCGGACACACCCACCGCAATCGCCGCACGCGCCAGCACCGGCACGAACTCGCGCTGACCACCGGATTTTCCATCCGCACCGCCGGGCAGTTGCACCGAGTGGGTGGCATCGAACACCACAGGGCAATCGGTGTCGCGCATCACCGCGAGGGATCGCATGTCGGAAACGAGATTGTTGTAACCAAAGCTCGTGCCGCGTTCGCACACCATGATTTGCTTGTTGCCGGTGGCCTTGGCCTTGGCCGAGACATGCTTCATTTCCCACGGCGAAAGAAATTGGCCTTTCTTGATATTGACCGGCAGCCCCGTCTTGCAGACGGTGGTGATGAAATCGGTCTGACGGCACAGGAATGCCGGGGTTTGCAGCACGTCCACCACGGCGGCCACTTCGTTCATCGGGGTGTATTCGTGCACATCGGTCAAAACCGGCACGCCGACCTGTCGCTTCACCTCGGCCAATACCTTCAAGCCCTCTTCCAGCCCGGGCCCACGGAAACTCGTGCCCGAGGTGCGGTTGGCCTTGTCGAAGCTCGACTTGAAGATGAAAGGAATCCCCAAGTCCCGGGTGATTTCCTTGAGCGTGCCGGCAGTGTCGACCTGCAACTGCATGGACTCGATCACGCAAGGCCCGGCAATCAGGAAGAACGGGCGATCCAGACCCACTTCGAAACCGCACAAATTCATGGCGTGGCCTCCTGGCCGCGAGCACTGCGATTGGCATGTGCCGCGCGCACGAAATCAACGAACAAGGGGTGCGGATCGCGCGGCGTGGAAAGGAACTCGGGATGGAACTGCGCCGCGATGAACCACGGGTGCTGTGGAATCTCGATCACTTCCACCAGAAGATCGTCCATCGATTTGCCCGAGAACGACAACCCCGCCTCCTTCAAGGCATTGCGATAGTGGTTGTTGAACTCGTAGCGATGGCGATGGCGCTCGGTAATGATTTCCGCGCCGTAGATTTCCTTCGCACGCGAACCATGCTTGAGGCGACACTCTTGCGCACCCAGGCGCATCGTGCCGCCCAGATCGGAGGTTTCGCTGCGCTGCTCCACGCCGCCGGCGGAAGTCCGCCACTCCGTGATCAGGCCAATCACCGGCTCCGGCGTATCGCGCTCGTTCTCGGTGCTGTTGGCGCGGGCGAAACCCGCCACATTGCGCGCAAACTCCACCACCGCCGCCTGCATGCCGTAACAGATGCCAAAGTACGGCACGGCGTTCTCGCGGGCATAACGCGCGGCCAGCACCTTGCCCTCGAAGCCGCGATCACCGAACCCACCCGGCACGAGGATGCCATCCACATCAGCCAGCAATTGCGTGCCCTCGGTTTCAAGCGAGGCGGCCTCGATCCAATGCAGGTTCACCCGCATGCGACGCGGCAAGCCGCCGTGCTTGAGCGATTCGGAGAGCGACTTGTAGGCATCGCGATGATCGATGTACTTGCCCACCACGGCGATGGTGACTTCGCCGTCCGGCCGCTCCATGGCATCGACCACGCCTTCCCAATCGGACAAATCGGCCTCGCGTGCGCCGCCCAGGCGCAAACGATCAACCACGATCGCATCCAGCCCTTGCTCGTGCAGCCACAGCGGGATCTTGTAGATGTTGTCCAGATCGATCGCGTTGATCACCGCGTTTTCCGGGACGTTGGTGAACAGCGCGATCTTGCGCCGCTCGCTCTCGGGCAACGGTTGTTCGCTGCGGCACAAAAGGATGTCCGGCTGGATGCCGATGGAGCGCAGTTCCTTCACCGAATGCTGGGTCGGCTTGGTTTTCAGCTCCCCGGCCGCAGCGATCCACGGCACCAGCGTCAGGTGCATGAACAGCACCTTGTCGGCACCACGTTCGGTTCTGACCTGGCGGATGGCTTCCAGGAAAGGCAGCGATTCAATGTCGCCCACGGTGCCGCCGATTTCCACCAGCGCCACGTCGAAGCCTTCGGTGGCCACATCGATGCAGCGCTTGATCTCGTCGGTGATGTGCGGGATCACCTGCACCGTGCCGCCGAGGTAATCGCCGCGGCGCTCCTTGCGGATGACGTTGTCGTAGATGCGACCGGTGGTGACCGAATTGCGCTGCGCCATGCGCGTGCGCACGAAGCGTTCGTAATGGCCCAGATCCAGATCGGTCTCCGCACCATCATCGGTGACATAAACCTCGCCGTGCTGGAACGGGCTCATCGTGCCCGGATCGACGTTGATGTAAGGGTCCAGTTTCATCAACGTGACCTTCAAGCCACGCGATTCGAGGATGGACGCAAGCGACGCTGCGGCGATGCCCTTGCCAAGCGAGGACACCACGCCGCCGGTAACAAAAATGAGGGGAGTCATGAGAGACGAATGCAGCCGGAAAAGCGGATTCTACCGGGTGGGAAGATTTGGGGCGAGGCTTGGGCGCACGGTGAGGCGGTTGCAGTTCAGAAGTCCTGACACGTTGGTGCGTCCTGCACGATGCCCAGCAAAGAAGCCATCGCGAACGTGAGCTGCGACATCGGCATCCCGCAACCCGCATAGCACCGTCAATCTGGCTTCGCAGAATCACCTGACAGCCGCGGACGTGCCGGGCCGGGCCTTGATCGGAATCATCAAAAGCGGAGGCAAAAAAAAGCGGGCCGAAGCCCGCTTTTTCGTCGTGCATGCGGCGGAGAGGCGGATTATTCCTCGCCGTCCACGGCCTTCATCGAAAGACGGATGCGGCCCTGCTTGTCCACTTCCAGCACCTTGACCTTCACCACGTCGCCTTCCTTGAGCTTGTCGGAGACTTTCTCCACGCGCTCGTTGGAAATCTGCGACACATGGACGAGGCCATCCTTGCCCGGAGCGATGGTGACGAACGCGCCAAAATCCATGATCTTGGCCACCTTGCCTTCATAGATGCGGCCCGGCTCCACGTCGCTGGTGATCTGTTCGATGCGAGCCTTGGCAGCCTGAGCGGCGGCGTTGTTGACCGAGGCGATGACGATGGTGCCATCGTCCTGGATGTCGATCTGGGTACCGGTTTCCTTGGTGATGCCCTGGATCGTGGCGCCACCCTTGCCGATCACTTCACGGATCTTGTCCGGGTGGAGCTTGATGGTGAGCAGGCGCGGGGCGTACTCGGAGAGCTCCTCGCGTGGCGTGGTGAGCGCCTTCGCCATCTCGCCGAGGATATGCAGACGACCCTGCTTGGCTTGTGCCAGCGCGGCCTTCATGATTTCCTCGGTGATGCCGTCGATCTTGATGTCCATCTGCAAGGCGGAGATGCCTTCAGCGGAACCGGCCACCTTGAAATCCATGTCGCCGAGATGATCTTCGTCGCCGAGGATGTCGGACAGCACCACGTACCGGTCGCCTTCTTTCACCAGACCCATCGCGATGCCCGCGACCGGCGCCTTCACCGGCACACCGGCATCCATCATCGCCAGCGAGCTGCCGCAGACCGAAGCCATGGAGGACGAACCATTGGACTCGGTGATTTCCGAAACCACACGCACGGTGTAAGGAAACTCTTCCAGCGACGGCATCACGGCCATCACGCCGCGCTTGGCCAGACGGCCGTGACCGATTTCACGGCGCTTGGGCGCACCGAAGCGACCGCACTCGCCCACCGAGAAGGGCGGGAAGTTGTAGTGGAACAGGAAGTTGTCTTTGTACTCACCACCGATGGCATCGATGATCTGGCCGTCACGCGCGGTGCCGAGCGTGGTGATGACGATGGCCTGGGTCTCGCCACGGGTGAACAAGGACGAGCCGTGGGTGCGCGGCAACACGCCGGCCTTCACGGTGATGGGGCGCACGGTATCCAGCGCGCGGCCGTCGATGCGGATCTTGGTGTCGAGCACCGCGTCGCGCATGGTGCGGTATTCCAGCTCGCCGAACTCCTTCGACAGCTCGGCCTTGTCCCAACCTTCGGCTTCGACGCGACCGGCAAGCTGTTCCAGCACATCCTTCTTGATCGCGGCGATGGCGTCGCGGCGCTGGAGCTTGTCGATGATCTTGAACGCATCGGCCAACCGCGCGCCGACGGCTGCCTTCAGCGCGGAAATCAGCGCATCGTTCTTGGCTGGAGCCACCCAGTCGGAAGCCTTGGCGCCAGCTTCGGCAGCCAGTTCGTTGATCGCGCCGATGACCTTCTGCATCTCGCGATGGCCGAAGGTGACGGCGCCGAGCATTACGTCTTCAGACAGCAGCGCAGCTTCCGATTCCACCATCAGCACGGCATTGGCCGTTCCTGCCACGACCAGTTCAAGCTGCGATTCCTTCAGCTCGGAAATGGTTGGGTTGAGCAGGTACTGGCCATCCTTGTAACCCACCTTGGCGGCGCCGATCGGCCCCTGGAACGGCGTGCCAGCCAGTGCCAGCGCAGCGGAGGCGCCGATCAGGGCGGGAATGTCGCCATCCACTTCCGGATTCAGCGAGATCACCTGGGCGATGATCTGCACTTCGTTCTTGTAGTCCTCCGGGAACAGCGGGCGGATCGGACGGTCGATCAAGCGGGAAACCAGCGTTTCCTTTTCGGTCGGGCGACCTTCGCGCTTGAAGAAGCCACCGGGGATACGACCACCAGCGTAGAACTTTTCGACGTAATCGACCGTCAGCGGGAAGAAGTCCTGTCCTTCGCGCGCGCTCTTGGCGGCGACGGCAGTGACGAGCACGACGGTGCCGTCCACGTTCACCATGACGGCACCGCTGGCCTGACGAGCGATCTCGCCCGTTTCCAGGGTGACCTGGTGATTGCCGTATTGGAATGTCTTGCTTACTTTCGCCACGATCTGGATTCCTTGAAGCGTTCTGGATGGCACCGCAACGACACCTTTGCCGCTGCGGAAGACCGGTGCGACAGGCACCGGTAGAAACGACTACGGCGCATTTCTGCGCCGCAGGGTGACTCGCACGATGGGATCAGCGGCGCAAGCCGAGACGCTCGATCAGCGTCTTGTAGCGCTCGTTGTCCTTGTTTTTCAGATACCCGAGCAGGCTGCGGCGCTGGTTCACCAGCATCAACAGACCGCGACGGCTGTGGTGGTCCTGCTTGTGGCTCTTGAAGTGCTGGGTGAGTTGCTCGATGCGAGCGGAAAGCAGTGCGACCTGAACTTCCGGCGAGCCGGTATCGTTCGGGCCGCGCTTGTATTCTTCGATGATCTTGCTGGTGTCGATGGACATGATGAACCTCATGGACGCGGGGCCCGCAGGAACGCCAGCCGACACGACTGCGCACCGCCTGACCCGCCGCTGGAATGGCCCGCCGCATGGCGGAAAGGGATGGCTTCGTTAAAACAAAGCCTCGGAATTATAGACGCGTAACCTGCGCTTCTCAAGCCGCAGGCGTACCGTCGTGGCTTGGACGAAAAAGCCTGCGTGCCGCCAACGTGCCATCGCCAAGCACTTCGGCAAGCCCGATGGCCGTTCCGTCCTGCGCCATGGCCAGTACCGCACCGGCGGCTTCACCCACGCGCGGGCGCTGTCCATGACGCAGGATTTTTTCCTGCACCGCATCCAGCACTAGCCGGCGCCAGTGGGCAAGACCGGCCTGAACAGGCAGTAACAAGGCATCGAGTGCTCCTTCCCCGCGAGCAGAAATACCGTCCAGTGCATCCAGCGTATGCATCTGCGGCTGCCTGAATGGATCCACCCAAAGCCGCCGCAATGCCGCCACGTGCCCGCCACAACCAAGCGCATCGCCAATATCGCGCGCCAGACTGCGGATATATGTGCCCGAACCACACTCGATATCCAACTCCAGCCAGTCAGGCCCAAAATCGAGCAGGTCGATGCGCATGACCTCGACTTCACGCGCCGGCACATCGAAAACCTCCCCGCGGCGGGCGCGCAGGTACAGCGGCTCGCCTTCCCGCTTGAGCGCACTGTAACGCGGCGGCACCTGCCGGATACGGCCGCAGAACTGCGGCAACACGGCTTCCACCACTTCTCGCGCCAGGGCTGGCACGGGGCGCTGGCGAACGATCTGGCCTTCCGCGTCGTCTGTTTCGGTATCGGCACCCAGTTGCACACGGGTGCGATAAGCCTTGGCCTCGCTCAACAACAGGCCGGCAATCTTGGTGGCATCACCAAGACAAATGGGCAAGAGCCCGGTGGCGAGCGGATCCAGGGCGCCGGTATGGCCTGCCTTGGTGGCGTTGTATAGGTTGCGGACTTTCTGCAAGGCCTGGTTGGAGCTGAGGCCCAGTGGCTTGTCGAGCAGAAGAATGCCGTGAATATCGCGTGCGGGCGGGCGGCGGTACTGGATTTTTTTTGCCATGTGCGGCGGGCGATGCCTCAGTTCGTATCGCGCAGCAATTGCTCGATGCGCTCGCCGCGATCGACGGAATCGTCATAGTGGAAATGCAATTCCGGCACGCTGCGCATGCGCACGCGCCGGCCCAACTCGAAGCGCAGTTCGCGCGCCAATTCCTTGAGTGCCGCCACGGCTTCGCCGGCACGCGCCGGATCGAGCGCGGTGACGAACACCTTGGCGTGTGCCAGATCGCGCGTGACTTCGACATCGGACACGCTCATCGAAGGCAAGCCGTGATCGCGCACGGCGGCGTGTACCAATTCGCCGAGATCGCGACGAAGCTGGGCCGAAACGCGGTCGGTGCGCTGAAAAGACTTGGCTGGCATGACGAACCCTCCCGGTTCGGATCAGAGCGATCCGGGACGCGCGCGCAGCGCGCCCCGGACAGGCGTTACAGCGTGCGCGCCACTTCGATGCGTTCGAAGCATTCGATCTGGTCGCCCGGCTGCACGTCGTTGTACTGCTTCACCGCGATACCGCATTCGGTGCCATTGCGCACTTCATCCACGATGTCCTTGAAGCGACGCAGCGATTCCAGCTCGCCTTCGAACACCACGGTGTTGTCGCGCAGCACGCGGATCGGCTTGTTGCGCTTGACCACACCCTCGATGACCATCGAGCCGGCCACGGCGCCGAACTTGGAGCTGCGAAACACCTCGCGCACCTCTGCGATACCGATGATTTCCTCGCGCACTTCCTTGCCCAACAAGCCCGATGCCACCTGCTTCACCTGATCGATCACGTCGTAGATGATCGAGAAGTAACGCAGATCCAGCCCATTGGCCTCGATGACCTTGCGTGCGGAGGCATCGGCACGCACGTTGAAGCCGATGATCGTGGCCTTGGAGGTGGCCGCCGCGTTGGCGTCCGACTCGGTGATGCCACCCACACCCGAGGTGATGACGTTGATGCGGATGAGATCGTTGGACAACGCTGTGAGCGAATGGCGCAATGCCTCCACCGAGCCCTGCACATCGGCCTTGATGACCAGATTGAGCTGCTGGGGCTGGCCTTCGCTCTGACCCATCTGGGCCAGCACGTCTTCCATGCGGTTGCCTGCCTGCTTGACCAGGCGGGTTTCGCGGCGCTTGGCTTCGCGCTGCTGCGCCACATCCTTGGCCAGACGCTCGTCTTCGACCACCACGAAGTCGTCACCGGCATCGGGTACGCCGGAAAGTCCCAGCACCTGCACCGGAATCGACGGCGTGGCCTCAGGCACCTGGCTGCCGGTTTCATCGAACAGCGCGCGCACGCGGCCGTACTGGATACCGCAGACCAGATAATCGCCCTTCTTCAGCGTGCCCTGCTGCACCAGCACCGTGGCGACCGGGCCGCGACCCTTGTCCAGCGCCGATTCGATCACCACGCCATTGGCGCGCGCATCGCGCACTGCACGCAACTCCAGCACTTCGGCCTGCAACAAGATCGCATCGAGCAAATCGTCGATGCCAATGCCCTGCTTGGCCGACACCGGCACCATCTGCACGTCGCCGCCGAACTCCTCGGCCAGCACGTCGTGCTGAATCAGTTCCTGCTTGACCTTGTCCGGGCTGGCATCGGATTTGTCGATCTTGTTGATCGCCACCACCAGCGGTACGCCGGAAGCGCGCGCATGCTGGATCGCCTCCACCGTTTGCGGCTTGACGCCGTCATCGGCGGCAACCACCAGCACGATCACGTCGGTCAATTTCGCGCCACGGGCGCGCATCGCCGAGAACGCCGCGTGGCCGGGCGTATCCAGGAAGCTGATGACGCCCTTCGGCGTTTCGACATGATAGGCACCGATGTGCTGGGTAATGCCACCGGCCTCGCCCGAGGCGATCTTGGTCCGGCGCAGGTAGTCCAGCAACGAGGTCTTGCCGTGATCGACGTGACCCATGATGGTGACCACGGGCGGGCGCACTTCACCCTCGCCCTGCACTTCGCCAGCCAGAGCGATCAGCGTGGATTCGGCATCGTTGTCGCTGGCACGCACGGCGGCATGACCCAGCTCCTCGACCACCAACACGGCCGTGTCATGATCGATGGACTGATTGATGGTGGCCATCACGCCCATCTTGAACAGCGCCTTGACCACTTCGCCGCCCTTGAGTGCGAGCTTGTTGGCCAGATCCGCCACGACGATGGAGTCACCGATGGCCACTTCACGCACCACCGGCGCGCTCGGACGCGAAAAACTGTGCTGGCCGGCCGCGACGTTGCCACGCCCGACTTCGCGACGCGAAGGCTTCTTGCGGGCACCACGACGCGCCGAATTGGCGTCGGACAGATGCAATTCGCCACGTGCGAAGCGCCCCGGACCGGCCACTTCACTTTCGCGACCCGGGGTAGCGCCTCGGGCCGGGCGGGCCGGGCGTGCACCCGGCTTGTCTGCACGCGGCGGCGGTGGCGCGGCTTCAACCACGCGCGGTTCGATCACGCGCGGTTCGCGACGGCCGATCAGCGACGGCCCACCTTCCTCGCCCTCACGACGCGGCTTGCGTGCCACCACCGGCTGGGGCTTGGGCTCGGAAACCGGCTCGGGCTCGGGCTCGGACACAGCTTCGGTTTGTTCAGGAACTTCCTCGACAGGAATCGGCTCCGGCGAGACTTCCCTGGCCGCCTCGGCAGCCTGACGCGCGGCTTCCTCGGCTTCCTGACGAGCACGCTCGGCAGCAGCGGCTTCTTCCGCGGCAAGGCGCACAGCCTCTTCGCGGCGCTTCTGGTCGGCATCTTCCAGCGCCGCATTTTCGGCTTCGTTACGGGCCTGGGACTCGGCCAGCTTGCGCTGCGCCTCCTCGCGCTCGTCATCGGCCGGCGCTTCGATTTCGGCGCGCTTGACGTAGGTGCGCTTCTGCCGCACTTCCACGTTGACCGTGGTCTTGCTCTTGCCGGCAGCAACGGTGAGTTCCTCGTGCTTGCGACGCTTGAGCGTGATCTGGCGCGGCGCAGCATCATCGGCCTGCGCTTCGCTGCGGCCATGGGTGCGGCGCAGGAAGCCCAGCAGCTTCATCTTCTCGGTCGGCGTCACCACCTGATCGGGGCTGCTGAAGTTCATGCCGGCCTCCGCCAGCTGCACCAGCAGCTTGTCGACCGGGGTGCCGACCAACGTGGCGAGGGTTCGTACTGTGACTTCGGACATTGTTTTTATACCGCCGGAATTCTGTTTCAGGGTTTATGGTTGGTGTAATGCCGTGTGGAGAGGCCGGGAAATGCTATGTCCGGCCTCACGCTCCTGCCTTACTCGAACCAGTGCTTGCGCGCTTCCATGATGAGCGCGGCAGCGCGTTGCGCATCGAGTCCTTCGATGTCGCCGATTTCATCCACCGCCATGTCGGCCAAGTCATCACGGGTGAGGACACCGCGGCGCGCCAGCTCGAAAGCGAGCGCCTCATCCATGCCTTCCAGCGTGATCAGGTCTTCGGTCGGCTGCTTGCCGTCCAGTTCCTCCTCCACCGCCAGCGCCTCGTTGAGCAAGGCGTCGCGGGCACGAGCGCGCAACTCCTCGACGATGTCTTCGTCGAAACCTTCGACCGCGAGCAGCTCGCCCGTCGGTACATAGGCAATTTCTTCGATGGTGGAAAAACCTTCGGACACCAGGATGCCGGCGATTTCCTCATCCACTTCGAGTTTGTCGATGAACACCTGGCGTGCGGTGGCCTGCTCGGCTTCGCTCTTGGCAGCCACCTGGTCCTGTGTCATCACGTTGAGCTGCCAGCCGGTGAGCTTGCTCGCCAGTCGCACGTTCTGGCCGCCGCGACCAATGGCCTGAGCCAGCTTGTCTTCGGCCACGGCAATGTCCATCGAGTGCTTTTCTTCATCCACGATGATGGATTGCACTTCGGCCGGCGCCATCGCATTGATGACGAACTGGGCCGGATTGTCGGACCACAGCACGATGTCGATGCGTTCGCCATTCAACTCATTGCTTACCGCCTGCACGCGCGAACCGCGCATGCCGATGCAGGCGCCGATGGGATCGGTGCGGGTATCGTGCGCCAGCACCGCGATCTTGGCACGATCGCCCGGATCACGCGCGGCAGCCTTGATCTCCACCAGGCCTTGCCCGACTTCCGGCACTTCGAGCTTGAACAATTCGATCATGAACTCCGGCGCGGTGCGCGAAATGAACAACTGCGGGCCGCGCTGCTCCGAGCGCACCTCGGCCAGATAACCGCGCACACGGTCACCTGCGCGCATGGTGTCGCGCGGAATGGCCTTGTCGCGGGAAATGTAGGCCTCGGCATTGCCGCCCAGGTCGACATAGACACTGCCACGCTCCACCCGCTTGACCACGCCGGTGAGCAGTTCGCCGATGCGGTCGGCATAGGCATCCACGACCTGCGCGCGCTCGGCCTCGCGCACGCGCTGCACGATCACCTGCTTGGCAGCCTGCGCGGCGATGCGGCCGAACTCGGCGTTCTCGACCTGTTCCTCGATGAATTCGCCGACCTGTGCATCGGCATTCACGTCGACCGCATCCATCAGGCGGATCTGGCGCGAGGGCGATTCCATCACCACATCGTCAGCCACGACCTCCCAGCGACGGAAGGTTTCGTATTCGCCGCTGCGCGGGTCGATTTTCACGCGCATCGAAACGTCTTCGTCCGGATAGCGCTTCTTGGCGGCAGACGCGAGCGCCGCCTCCATCGCCTCGACGATGACCTGTCGCGCCACGCCTTTCTCGTGCGCCACGGCCTCAACGACGTTCAACAATTCCTTGCTCATCTCTGCATCGCTCCGTCGGACCGGCTGCGGCCCTGTCGAGTTGACGAAATACCTGGACGGGCCATCAGGCCCCGCGTTTTTTCCGTGGCGTGCCGCCACCGGCTGCACGCCCCGGCTTGGCTGGCGCCTCGTACACCGGCACCAGCTTGGCTTTCTGGATCGACTGGCAAGACAGCGCCACGGGCTGCCCATCCTGTTCGACGGTGACGACATCGCCTTCCACAGACAGAATCCTGCCCTGGAAGCGCCGCCGCCCTTCATGCGGGAATTCCAGCGCGATTTTCACGCTCTCCCCGATGAAACGAGCGTAATGCTCCGGCTTGAACAGCGGCCGATCAATACCCGGCGAAGACACTTCGAGGGTGTAATGGCTGTCGATCGGATCGTGCACATCCATCAGCGCGCTGACCTCACGGCTGACGGCCTCGCAATCCTCCAGCGTCACGCCACCCTCGCGCTCGGGCGCATCGATATAAAGACGCAGCAGCGCATTGCCATTGCCTGGCCGGAACTCCAAACCCAGAAGCTCCAGCCCGAGCGATTGCACCGCCGGGGACAACAGGGCCTGGATGTCGTTTCCGATCTGGGTCATGGGCTAAGGGCAGCAAATACCTGGTAGAAAGCAAAAGAAAAGGGGCGCAAGGCCCCTTATGATCCAGTTCGGTTTCGCGCAAGAGCCAAATGAACCTTGCGCGGTCCGGTTAAACGAAAGAGCCTCCGCAGAGGCTCTTTCGTTACCGAACTGGTAGCGGGGGCAGGATTTGAACCTACGACCTTCGGGTTATGAGCCCGACGAGCTGCCAGACTGCTCCACCCCGCATCAGCGAGACGCGCATTATAGGCACGCCCACCCCTGCTCTGCAAGCTCCGCGATGTCGAGCACTCGAACGCCTCGGTGATGCGATCATGCCGAGGTTCAGCTCATCCGGACCCTGCCATGCGCAATTTCGCCCCACTCGCCCTCACGCTCGCCTTTGCAGCCATGGCGCACGCCACCAGCGAAGCACCACCCTCCGCACCGACCATGGCGCAGGTGTTGGCTGAATCCCGGCCTTCGGACTGGCGTCGCCCGGCTCCCGAGAACACGCTTTACATGGATATTCCGGGTGGGCGCGTGATCATCGAGTTAGCACCGCAGTTCGCGCCCGAACATGTCGCCAATATCCGAACCTTGGCGCGACAGCATTACTGGGATGGGCTTGCGATCCTGCGAGTGCAGGACAACTACGTGGCGCAGTGGGGAGATCCGCATGCCGAAAACCTCGAACGCCGCAAATCGCTGGGCGAGGCCGAGCCCACGCTGCCGGCGGAGTTCGAGCGCGACAGCGACGGATTGGCCTTCCTGCCCATCGACAGCCGCGACGCCTACGCAGCACAGACGGGCTTCGTCGACGGGTTTGCCGCCGCGAGCGATCCAGCACGCGGCAAGACGTGGATGGCGCATTGCTACGGCCTCGTCGGTGCGGGCCGCGACAACGCTGCCGACAGCAGCACCGGCGCAGAGCTTTACGTCGTCATCGGCCATGCACCACGGCATCTGGACCGGAACATCACATCGGTCGGGCGCGTGCTCTCGGGCATCGAACTGCTTTCCGCCCTGCCGCGGGGCCCGGCACCGATGGGGTTTTTCGAAGACGCCGCGCAACACATCGCGATCCATGCAATCCGGCTGGCGTCAGAACTCCCGGAAAGCGAACGCACGCCGATCGAGGTGTTCCGCACCGATACGCCGGCATTCAAGAACCTGGTGCAGGCGCGACGGGAGCGCCACGAAACGTGGTTCGTGAATCCGGTCGGCCATATCGAGCTATGCAACGTGCCGGTGCCGGTGCGGATGGCACCGGCAGGCGCATCAGGCTGATGAGTCCTCAGAACGGCTTGGCCAG
>JAEXRB010000052.1 GCA_023438325.1 Pseudomonadota bacterium
TCGCCACACCGGTCGGGCACTTGTCGGTATGACAACTTTGCGACTGGATGCAGCCGAGTGCGAACATGAAACCACGCGCGGCATTGCCCCAGTCCGCGCCCAGGGCCAGCACGCGGGCCAGATCGAAGGCCGTGGTGATCTTGCCGGCAGCACCGATACGGATCTTTTCGCGCAAGTCCAGGCCCACAAGCGTGTTGTGCACCAGCATCAGCGCCTCGCGCAAAGGCACACCGACATGGTCGGTGAACTCCAGCGGCGCCGCGCCGGTGCCACCTTCACCGCCATCCACCACGATGAAGTCCGGCAGGATGCCGGTGGCGACCATCGCTTTGGCAATGCCGAACCATTCCCACGGATGCCCGATGGCGAGCTTGAAACCCACCGGCTTGCCGCCGCTCTCCTCGCGCAAGGTACGCACGAACTGCAACAGCCCGACGGGCGTATCGAATGCGCTGTGCCGTGCCGGCGAGAGGCAGTCCGTGCCGATGGGCACGCCGCGTGCCTCGGCAATCTCCGCCGTCACCTTGGCGCCCGGCAGAATGCCGCCCTGCCCCGGCTTGGCCCCCTGACTGAGCTTGATTTCGATCATCTTCACCTGCGGATCGCGTGCATTGGCACGGAAACGCTCGATGTCGAAACCACCCTCGGCATCGCGACAACCGAAGTAACCCGAGCCGATCTCCCAAACCAGATCGCCACCGTTCTGTCGATGCCAGCGCGAAATCGAGCCTTCGCCGGTATCGTGGAAAAAACCGCCACGGCGTGCGCCCTCGTTCAATGCCAGCACGGCATTGGCCGAGAGTGCACCAAAGCTCATCGCCGAAATGTTGAACACGCTGGCCGAGTACGGCTGCGTGCATTGCGGCCCGCCCACCGTGATGCGGAAGTCGTGCGAGGCGATGTCCACCGGGGCCAGGGAATGATTGATCCACTCGTAACCTGGCCGGTACAACGCCATATGCGTACCGAACGGACGCTTGTCCGGCACGCCCTTGGCGCGCTGGTAGACGATGGAACGCTGCACCCGCGAGAACGGCACTTCATCGTCGTCGTTCTCGATCAGGTACTGGCGGATCTCGGGCCGGAAGGTTTCCATCAGAAACCGCACATACGAGGCAACGGGATAGTTGCGGCGCAGCGAACTGCTGCGCTGCACGATGTCGAAAACACCGAGCAGCGAAAGCGTGCCGAACACGCCCAGCGCGACCCACCCGCCGACGCCGCCCCCACGCCACAACAACGCCGCCGACAAGGCGAATGCGAGGACGCAGGCCCAGAACACGAAATATCTCGGCGAAAAAATGGCGGCGATTCCCTTGATGACGGAAACCGAAAGCATAGCCGGATGGAAAAGACAGCGGCATTGTCCGCAGACTATGGGGGCCGCTCTCCCGGAATTTGCCATGCCCTCGTCCCGCCAGCATCGCCCTTCGCTGCAACGCTACTTTCTCTCCGGCGTCATCACGCTGCTGCCGTTGTGGCTCACGGTGATCGTGTTCCGCTTCGTGTTCGGGCTGCTGTCGGACATCAGCAAACCATGGATCACGCCACTCCTTGCCGGCTTGTCCAACCGCTTTCCGGTGCCGCTGGGATGGCTTGGCGCGCCCTGGGTGCAGACGGCACTGGCACTGATCGCCACGCTCGGCGTCATCATCGCGGTGGGCGTGATGGCGCATCGCGTGCTCGGGCAGCGCTTGCTCGGCTGGTTCGAAGGCTTCGTGCAGCGCATCCCGCTTGCAAACCTGATCTACGGCGGCGTGCGCAAGCTGATCGACATCCTCCAGACCCAGCCTGAAGGTGCGCAGCGCGTGGTGCTTCTCGATTTCCCGCATCGCGACATGAAGGCCATCGGCTTCGTCACCCGTGTCCTGCGCGAGGAAGGCAGCGAGCGTGAATTGGCTGCGGTGTACGTGCCCACCACGCCCAATCCCACCTCCGGCTACCTCGAAGTGGTTCCGGTGGAACACCTCACGCCGACCGACTGGTCGGTGGATCAAGCCATGAGCTTCATCATCTCCGGCGGCGCGGTGAGCCCGGAAACGGTGCCCTTCACCCGTGCAGGCGATCGCCATGCATCACAGGATGAAATAAACAAGACCTGAACAAGGTCGGGGCGTCTGAGCCTGATTTCATCCCTTCCACGCCTTCTCCCGTGACCGGTAACACACCGGGCCATTTGAACCTGACGGGAGCGTATTGGCATGAACCCATGGATTGTTTTCCCGGCCACGACCTTGCTTGCCATGGCGCTGTCGTCGCCCATTGCCTTGGCACAAACGCTGCGTGCCGTTTCCAGCGTGGATGTGTCCAACACCGAGTACAACGGCGAAAACCATGTTCTGGCCCTGGCCTGGGACTCGATGGAGCATGAATTCACTGCCGACTCGAGCGTGAGTGTCAGTTCTGCCGACTTCACCGGTCTGGACAGCAACGGCATCACCCGAACCATGACGTATTCGGGAACCAGCAGTTCAAGTGCGGAGTTCCGCTGGGGCAGCACGCCTGCCCTGCGCGTGCGAGCCGACGGCAGGCTGATCAACAGCTTCTACAACGCAGACAATCCGCCCTACTTCGATGCCACCATCGACCCACCCATCATCAATACGGATGGTGTACCGGATCGATTGGAAACCTACGGCAACGCGTCGTTCACCGAGATCCTGCATTGGGGCGGAACCGCATCCAACTATCTGGCTCGTTACAAGTTCCGCATCCACGGCAATGTCACCAACAATGCCGGAGGATTTGCCATGTTGCTGATCCAGACCATGGGTGAAATGGACTACTGGATACTGCCGACAAACCACCAAGGGCCCATCGATCACATCTGGACGAGCCGCGGCTTCCCGGCCGGGCTTGGATTCCCTCAATCGATCACGGTTACCTTCGCGTTGGCATTCGATGCACGCACACAGGAGGTTCCTGAAGGCGGTACGGTCGAAGGCGACTATCACTT
>JAEXRB010000059.1 GCA_023438325.1 Pseudomonadota bacterium
CAAGCCGGTGGACTAGGACGAGTGGGTCTTGCCTCGGCAGACGGTCAATGCCTACATCAACTCCACCCGTAACGAGATCGTGTTCCCGGCGGGCATCCTGCAGCCGCCATTCTTCGATCCTTCCGCCGATGACGCGCTTAACTACGGTGGCATCGTCGCGGTGATCGGGCACGAGATGATCCACGGTTATGACGATCAGGGCAGCAAGTTCGACGCGCACGGCAACTTCCACAATTGGTGGACCGACGCCGATCGCGCCGCGTTCGAAGCGCGCACCGACAAGTTGGTGGAACAGTTCAACGGTTACGAATCCATCGATGGCATCCATGTCAACGGCACGTTGACGCTGGGCGAGAACATTGCCGACCTTGGCGGCCTCACTGCTGCCCATGCCGCGATGAAGGCCGCCCAGGGCGAGGGCTTCGTCGATCCGATGATCGACGGTCACACCCAAGAGCAGCGCCTGTTCCTGAACTGGGCCACGGTCTGGCGTCGCAGCTTCACCGATGGCGAACTCAAGGTTCGCCTGAACACCGATTCGCACGCTCCGGCCATGTTCCGCGCCATCGGTGCGCCTTCGAACATGGACAGCTTTGCCGCCGCATTCGGCTGCAAGGCCGGCGATGCGATGGTGCGGCCGGAGGATGCGAAGGTGGTGATCTGGTAAACCTCCGGCGCGGGCCGCCACGCCCTTGCTCCGGTGCTGTGCCGGGGCGAGGGCTGCCGAACAGGTGAACCGGACCTGACTTTTCCGCTCACGCCGGTGTCCGGATTCGCCGCCGGCTCCTGTTACTCCTTCTGATGTCGGGCCAGGCCCATCAGCGGGAGAACCTAATGAACAAGTGCATCACCCTGTGCGTCCTGTGTGTTCTGGCGCTCGCCGCCAGCCATGCGCAGGCCGCCGGATTCCTCGTCGCCAATACCAACGACGCAGGTCCTGGTTCGTTACGTCAGGCCATTCTCAATGCCAATGCGGCCGCTGATGAGCCGCACAGCATTTATTTCTTCGACGAAACCTATCCCTACGGCGGCACGATTGCGCTGCAGGCGCCGCTGCCTGCCATCACGGCGGCAGAGCTTCGTATCGTCGGCACGTTGAGCGCACCGGTGATCGATGGCGGCGGTAGCCACCGCATTCTCTACTCGGAGACCGGCAACCGGGAGCTGACGCTGGAAAACCTGGAACTGCGCAATGGTTATTCGACCGGTTCGCCCGGCCAGGGCGGTGCCTGCCTGGGCGCGGCCAGCGGCACGCTCGGCAAGCTGGTCCTGGACCGGACCATCTTCCGCAACTGCACGCTGGAGGCCACGTCGCTGGCCTGGGGCGGAGCGGTGAGGTGGCCGCGCAGCAACGGCTCGGTGGAAATCATCGACAGCCAGTTCATCGGAAATCGTGCCGAGATCACGGGCGACGCGGGGCAGGGCGGCGGCGGCGCGCTCAGCATCAGGGTGCCCGATATGAGCATCCTGCGCAGCTGGTTCCAGAGCAACGCCACCGTGGCGGAAACCGGGATTGCCCACGGCGGTGCGCTCCATACCGATGGAGCGATCCTGGGCAGCGTCTGGATCGGCGATTCCAGTTTCATCGGGAACTCAGCTTCCCCCGGCGAAGCCCAGGGCGGGAGCGGAGGTGCCGTGTACCTGTCCTGCGCCACCTGCGAGGTACAACTGGAGCGCAACTGGTTCTATCTCAACCTGGGAAACGAGGGGGGTGCCCTGTACCTGCGGCGCGGCCATTCGCCGGGAAGCGGCGTGACGGCGCGGCTCTACAACAATGCCTTCCACGGCAACCTTGTGCCTGGCCAGGGCGGGGCGCTGAATCTGGCAAGCGCCGTGCAACTGGATGCCGTCAACAACAGCTTCTACGTCAACGCTGCCCAGGAGGGTGGGCACATCCGTTTCGGCAGCAGCATCAGCCTGCTGGGTTTCCGCGCCAACCTGTTGGCCGCCACGTCCGGCAACCAGTCCCTGGCCTGTACCGGTTCGGCATCCGTCCCGGCACCGGCGACAGGGCTGGTGCGGCTGAACCTGTTCGTCAATGGTGGTTGCGGCGGCGATCTGGCCAACGAGGCCTTGCCGGCAGACGACCTGGGGCAATTCAGGCTGGAACAGCGGGATTTCGGCCAGGACATCAGCCTGTTCTGGTTCGATGGCAGCAGCGTGATCGATGCGATCGACGATGCCGGTGCCTGCCGGGACAGCGACATTCTCGGCAATGCGCGTCCCTTCGACGGCGATGGCGACTTGGTGGCGCAATGCGATGTCGGCGCGTTCGAGCAATCCTGGCAACTGGGTGAGCCACCCGATCCTGATCGCATCTTCGCCGACGGTTTCGAGGATTGATCACGAGGTGCCGCTCGCGCTTCAGCGCGTGGCCAGCACGATCGCCAGGTCGCGCAGCGGCGCCACCAGCAGGATGCGTGCAAGCATCAGCGCGAGGCTGACCACGAGCGGGGACAGATCGAAACCGCCCGGTGCCGGCAGCAGGCGGCGAACCGGGCGCAGCAGTGGCTCGGTCAGTTGCATCAGCAGCGGCACGGCGGGATTGCCGTGGCCGCCGCCGATCCAGCTCAGGATCACGCGAATGAGGATCAGCCAGAACCAGAAGGTCAGCAGCAGGCCAAGGG
>JAEXRB010000072.1 GCA_023438325.1 Pseudomonadota bacterium
TCGAAGAAGAACCACCACTCGAACAGCCGCCAGGGGTGATAGACCGGCGTGCCGAAGAAGTCGAACCAGGGCGAGCCAAGGCGTAGTTGATAGCCCAGGGCGGCGGCTGTCCATTGCGTTGCACTCCATACGCCGGCGATCACGATGCCGAAGACGGCGGCGATCTGCCCGAACAGCACGCCCTGACCTTGCATTACTGGCCTCCGATTTCCCCTGCGCTGATTCCTCGTTCACGCGCGGCACAAGGACGTGCCGCATGGGATGAGGATCAGTGCCGGGTCGGTGCCGGTCAAAGACCGTTATCGGGAGAAAGGTCGAGTAATTGGAAAGAATTCGCGGTGCATCGAGCCAAAGAAAAACGCCGCAAGCGAAGGCGCGTTGCGGCGTGTCGAGCGAGAAAACGAAGTTTTCGTGGCGGAGCGCCCACGGTCAGAACTTCGGCGGATTCTCCGGCGGCGTGTAGGGCATATTGCCGTCGCCATAGAACCGCTTGCGCGTGGCTTCGGCGACTCGATTGCAAAGCACGTCGCCCAGCTTGGGGCGATCCGTCTTGCACTGCTGGCGCAGTTCTTTCAGCCGCACGGCATCGGATGCCAGTTCTCAACGCTGGGCACGTCCGTCTTCTCTGGCGTGTCAGTGGGGCCACAGGCCGTCAGCACCATAGCAGCCAGCAGGAACGGGATGATCTTCTTCATGGTTCGGGTTCCTCGACGGGATCAGGGTCGTCACCCGGCGTCGGCCTGGCAGCCTCGGGCGAGTCGATGGCTTGCACGCGCTCGATGAAGCGCGCGAGCGTCTCCGATGGTTCGGCGTCCGGTCGCAGCAGATAGGTGGTGAGCACAGGCGAGGATCCCGCCAGCGCCCGTGCGACCACGCCTTGTTCGCGGCTGCCCGTGATGTGCGCTGCGCCCGTCAGCCCCAGGGCGAACCCGGCCGATACCAACGCCATCATCAGGTCGCAGGACGCCACACGCTCGGCCACCAGCGGTTCCATGTCCACGCGGCGCAGCAGGCGATCCACCTGCCGCGCGTGGCCTTCGCACGCCACCGGGTCGCAGAGCACCAGCGGGAAGCGCAGCACTTCTTCCAACGGAATCCGCTTGTACCTGAGCAGGTCATGCCGGGCCGGCACGGCCACCATCAGCGGATCGTTCCAGACAGGCATCGCTACGATGCCGTCACCTACTTCGTCGGCGCGAGCGAGCCCCACGTCGTACAGGTCGTCGTGCAGACCCTTGATCTGCTGCGACAGCGGCACTTCGGTCAGGCGGATTTCGACTTCGGGTTCTTCCTGCCGGCACAGCGCCAGCAAGGCCGGTAGGCGTGACGGCGTAATGCCGTCGGACAGGGCGATGCGCAACTGGCCGTGGAAGCCATTGGCCGCGGCCTTCACACTGTCGCGCGCCTGATGCAAAGCAGTGAACACGCGCGGTACGTGATCGAGGAACAGCTTGCCAGCGCGGGTCAGTCGCGTGCTGCGGGTGGTGCGGGCGAACAGCACCACGCCCAGTTCTTCTTCCAGTTCCTTGATGGCGCGCGACAGCGGCGACTGCTCGATGTGCAGTTTCTCGGCGGCGCGGGCGAAGTGCAGTTCTTCGGCTACGGCCAAAAAACAGCGCAGATGTCGGAGTTCCATAGAGCCTCCTCATTTCTGCTTCAAAGCCGCATATCCGACCATGCTGGCCGCACACATAGCAAGGACATAAGCTACTAAAGGCCAAGCCGTGGAACCATCTAGCACCAAGACCGCCAGCGTACCCAAGCCGCTGACAATCAAACTCTGAATGCAGTAGTACATCGCAACAGCGGTACCCGCTACGTCTCCGAAATCACGAAGCGCTCCATTTGCCGTGACGGAAACCATGAGAACAATGCCAATGGCAATTAGCCACATCGGCATCACGAAACTTATGAAACCTGGCCTCATCGAGATGGATAGAGCGGCCAGGACGACTGCGCCCGCGGCCATGGTGAGAGCGCCACGAGCAAAACAACCCGATACATCCCATTTCTTTACGACTTTGCCAATAAAGCGTGTAGTGATGATCATCACCAGTGCGACCGAGGCAAAGGACAGGCTGAAGGAGGCCGGGCCCCATCCAGCTCCATCAATTAGCACCATGGGAGAAATAGAGAAGAAAACGAAAAAAGCCCCCATAGCCGTGCTGAAGCCAATGGTATAGACCCAAAATGGCCGATTGCTCAAGATGGAAGAAATGGCAGGACTTCGCCGCTGTCCATTGCTCGGGCAAGTCTCCCGCCATCGGAACCATGCATGCAGAAGGGCCAGAACTGCCATCACGCCAAGCATGGCAAAGATCGCCCTCCATCCGAATGCGAGTGCAACTATTGCACCAAGGATCGGCCCCAATGCAGGTACGAATGCCAGGATGGAGCCAAAGAGGCCATAGATGGTGGCGCCTTCGGGTTTGTCGGCATAGACATCACGAACAGTGGCAAATGTGCCTACCAATGCTGCCGATGCGCCCAAGGCTTGAAGTATGCGAAAAGCAAGGAATACTGCACCATTGCTTGTAGCGGCAAGCGCGAAAGATGCAATAGCAAAAAGCGTTGCTCCTCCGAGCACAACGGAGCGCCGGCCAATCCGATCGGATAGCGGCCCAAAAATGAGCTGGCCTAGTCCTATTACTAGGATATAGCTACTCAGAGTCAACTGAATCAGAGCTGTAGTTGCAGATAGCTCTGATGGCATCTGCGGAACTACTGGCAGATACACATCCATTGCCAGCGAGGCAAGAATGTCAAACGGAACCATCAACATTAAGGTTGATGGCAATGAGTACGCCCATGCGGGCAGATTTTTATCAGACATGGCAAAGCATCCGCTCAGAATTGATGATCTGGCGGCGATCTGCCTATTCAGTATTGGGGTTGAAAGACGACCGCCGCAACAACTAATGAAAGCTGTTGCGGCTTAACGATCTGCGGACGGATCGGCCCCCATATGCGTGTCCTTGGGATCTGATTTAGAGCTCTTGATTGTATCTGACTTCCAGCTTTGGGGACAGCATGTGTAGATCGCACATTCGAAGAATCCGGGCACTGAAGCAAACCGGCCTGGATCCGAGCCTGATGACCAACACTAGTTCCTGGCGAAGAAGAGCGCGTGCGTCCGACGCTCAAACTCCTCTCTGTTGCCCAATTTCCCACGACACGCCACCGCGCACCGTTGCGGCGATCTGCTGCCCCAGCCGCTGTTCGATCACCGGCCGCCACGGCACCAAGCTGAATCCCATGCCGTCATCGAGCATCGCGTAACGCCCGCTGGCGAGCATGACGGAGCGCCGGTAGATGCCGGCCACGCGCTGCCCGTCGGCCACCGGGCGATGCTCCAGGCCGGTTTCGCCGGCAATGTCCTTCGCTGCCTGTGCCAGTTCCCGGTTGCGCAGCGTGCCCAGCAGGTTGCGTGCCAGGTTCATGCGCTGCCCGCGCCGCTCGGCCAATCCCTGTTCGGCCAAGAAGTCGGCGCGCTGCTGCATCGCC
>JAEXRB010000070.1 GCA_023438325.1 Pseudomonadota bacterium
GCGGGTAAACCCGCTCCCACAAAAACGGCTATGCGTTGGGATCGAGTGCATCCGTGGAATCAATCACCGCACCGCCCAGACATTCCGGCTTCGCGTGCACTCCGAAATGCGCAACGCCGCATCGCAACGGCATAGACGGGCGGGAAGGGCGGTCTCAAGAATCAAGTGCAACACGTTTAGCGTACTCGGCCATTTCCTTGGCCATGGCTTCTTCCGGCGTCTTCCAGTTCAGCGTTTTTCGTGGCCGCCCGTTCATCAGGCGTGCGATGTCGTTCAATTGGGTCTGACTGACCTGCGACAGATCCGCTCCCTTGGGCAGGAACTGGCGCAGCAAGCCATTGGTGTTCTCGTTGCTGCCGCGTTGCCATGGCGCGTGCGGGTCGCAGAACCAGATGTCCAGCTTCAGGCGCTTCGATAGCTCGGCATGACACGCCATCTCGCTGCCGTTGTCGTAGGTCAGACTTTCGCGCAGGAACGCCGGCAGCTTCTTCATCTGCCGCGTGAAGCCCTCCAGCGCGGCCTGCGCAGTGCAGCCGTCCACCACAAAGCGCGTCTTGCGCTCCACCACCGTGCCCACCGCCGAGCGGTTGTAGGCGCCCTTGATGAAGTCGCCTTCCCAGTGACCGGGAACAAGGCGCGTGGCAATCTCTTCGGGCCGATGCGCGATCCGCAGGTGCTCGGGCACGAAACCGGCGCTGGCCGCCGTCGTGCGACGCACGCCGCGCCGGGGCTTGCCCTGCCGCAACGCCTCGATCAGCGACTGCTTCAGCGACCCGCGCGGCTGCGCGTAAATCGCCGCGTAGATCGTTTCGTGGCTGACGTGGCGCGCGGGATCGTCCGGATACATGTCTCGAAGTCTGGCGGCAATCTGCTGGGGTGACCAGCACCGGTACACCAGCCGGTCGTGGACATGCTGGTGCAGCCACTGGCCTTCCACCAGCTTGCGCCGACGCACACAGCGAAGGCGCCGCGACCGATAGGCGCTGGCAGCGGCTGTCGCCTCGTAGTTCGCTCCCGCAGCCAGACGGTTGCGCGCCAGTTCCCGCGATACCGTGGCAACGCTGCGGCTCAGGCGCTGGGCGATTGCCCTCAGACTCGATCCATTCCCATGCTCGATCTGGATCACCGCGCGTTCTTCCGAACTCAGATGCCTATATTGTTTTCCCATCCCAACACCCTATCCCAATCCGGGTGTTGCACTTGGAAGTTGAGACTAAGAGGGTACTCAAAAAAGTTAATAACACGCTCTAGGGTTATCAGTCTTTCACAAAGCCAGATATGCGTGCGGCTTGCAGTAATTCGGCTTTGCGGCCTTCTCCAGGCCAGCCAGTCACGGTTTCGATAATTTCGCCATTTCTGACGAAATAAAATGCAGGCGTGGCACCTAAATCGAATTGCTCCCACTCGTCAGCTCGCCAGGCAATTCCGACTTTCTTCCAGGGATGCTCGCTTATCCATCTCCGAAACGAGTCATACTCAAGCCTTCCGTCCGGCGGTTGAAGCCACTGCGTGTTGTTGCCAAAAATCCGAATCAAATCCGGATCCGCCTGGATGGCGGCTACAGCGTTTTGTGAAAAATGACAGGACGGGCTGAATACCACCAAAATTCCATCATCAGGGTCGAAAACAGGCCGGCGTATCAAGCCACCGTCGCTCTCGGAAAATATCAGGGCGGTGCGTGCATTGGTGTGGTGAGGCAGTGTATCAATGATGAGGGGGAGTGGGTCGAGTTCAATCTCAGGGTGCTGCTGGGATAGTGTGCGAGCTTCATCAAAACGACGCGCACGCACATAGGATTCATGCATCCTTTTGTGGTGCGCAGGAGTGGCGGCATGGCGCTGAATGAGTTCATCCAGCCATCGGCGTTGATCGTCGACATGATTCAGGCTTGCATAAAAGGTCACCATGCCTGCAGCTTGAAATAGTGCATCTATTTCTTCATCGTTCAGCATTGCCATCGCTGAATGGCCAGGCTGCAAACTGAACCATTCAATATACTTCTGGTTGAATTTTTCCCGGCGAACAGAATCCCATCTGGACATTTGCTCCTGAGACAGTGCCTCGAAATCATTCAGGCGCTTTTGCAGCGCCGACGTCCCGGAACAGCCGGCGAGAGATATTGTCAGGAGCGTTGCAGCCAAAATTTCAAGCACGGTTTTCACACTTGATATTTCCACGAGTCGAGGCGGGCGCTACAGCGATGGCGAATCAGCTAATGCTTTGCCGCCATCGCTTTTTTATAACTTAACAGCTTGAATTGCAGGTCTTTCTCGATTCCTTGAATCTGGCAAAACTTTAGATGGATGCTTGAATTTTTAGCAGCTTCTGATGCTGCATGCGCAGTTTTTGTTTGCCGTGGGAGGGTGATTGTAATTAATAATGCGAAGAGGGGGCGTTATAATTCGCGTTGGATCTCCGGTCTAAGATTACCCCTGCGAGAAAAATGCTATTCGCCCCCTCTGGAACTTGTCAACACGGTTCTATAGTGCTAACAGACGGATTCGGGTTTCGTGATTGTGCAGTACATCGCCGCCGCCTTGGTCAACGATCTTGCGAGTCGCGCGCATCCGGCCAGCGTGTATTCGATCCCGACCAGCGCCAACGCCGAGGATCATGTCTCGATGGGCGCCAATGAAGCGCGCCATGTGCTCGACATGACGGACGACCTTTCCCACGTGCTGGCGCTGGAGCTTTACACCGCCGCGCAGGCACTGGATTACCGCCGCGACATGATCGACGCCGCCCGCACGCTGGCTCGTCGTGGCGAGGTGGCCGCCATCGCCGCAAAGGTGTCCAATGCGCCGGCGCCGGATCATGCGGATCATGCACGCTTCCTCGACGAATGCCGCGAGCTGATGGCCCAGCTTGCCCAGGACGTGGATTTCCAGGCCTCGCCCCGCGTGCGTGCAGTGCATGAGCGCCTGCGCCGGCACATCGGCTTCATGCAGCGTGATCGTGCGATGGATGGCGAAGTGGCCAAGGTATGCGAACTGGTTGAGCAGGGCGTGCTGCTGGGCTGATTGGCATAACCGACCGGAGAGTTGCTGCGGCGCGCTGCGGAAGCGGCTCGCACGCAGCACGCCTCCCGATTTCGATGGGTCGGGCGCGTTGGTGCTGTCGATCACCGCGCCGCCCAGACATTCCTCGCCATCGTAGAAAACCACCGATTGCCCCGGCGTCACCGCGCGTTGCGGGCGGTCGAAATGCACTTCCAGCGTGGCATCGTCGAACAACGTCACCTGGCAAGCTTCGTCGGACTGGCGGTAACGGGTCTTGGCGGTACAGCGAAATGCCTTCGCCGGTGCACGGTCGGCGGTGAAAGTGGGCTGCGAGGCGCGCAGCGTGGTGGATTGCAGGCAGGGGCTGTCATGGCCCTGATCCACATACAGCACGTTGCTGGTCACGTCCTTGCCGACGACGAACCACGGCGCTTGCGGGCGGCCTTTCACGCCACCGAGATTCAGGCCTTCGCGTTGGCCAAGGGTGTAATAGAAAACGCCAGCGTGTTCGCCCAGCGTTTGCCCATCCACGGCACGGATCTCGCCGGGCCTGGCCGGAAGGTACTGGCCGAGGAAGTCGCGGAAGTCGCGTTCGCCGATGAAGCAGATGCCGGTGGAGTCCTTCTTGCCGTGCACGGCAAAACCCGCTTCGCGGGCAAGCTCCCGCACCCGCGCCTTTGGCAGCTCGCCGATGGGGAACCACGTGGATGCCAGTGCCTCCTGCCCGAGCGCGTGCAGGAAGTAGGTTTGATCCTTGCTTTCATCCACCGCGCGCAGCAGGCGGTAACGGCCATCGCGCGCGTCCACGCGGGCGTAGTGGCCGGTGGCGATGCGCTGTGCGCCGAGGGCACGGGCTTCGTCGAGGAACGTGCGGAACTTGATCTCGCGGTTGCACAGGACATCGGGGTTGGGGGTGCGGCCGGCGCGGTATTCGGCCAGGAAGTGCTCGAAAACGCCGCTCCAGTATTCCTTGGCGAAATTGCGTGCGAAAAACGGAATGCCGAGCTTTCCGCACACCGCCACCGCATCGCGGCGATCATCTTCGGCGCGGCAATCGCCGGAGCCGTCATCGTCCCAGTTCTGCATGAACAGGCCCGCGATGCGATGCCCCTGACGTTGCAGCAGCAGGGCGGTGACGGAAGAATCCACGCCGCCCGAGACACCCACCATCGCATCGAACACGATCTGGCTCATGTGGAAATCGCACGCGCCATGGTCAGCGGATAACGTGCGCCTGCGAGCCAGTCGTCCACCAGACATTCCACCATCGGGCTGCGCAGGCGTGCGCGCTCGTTGCGCATCTGCGTCGGCGTCAACCAGAGCGCGCGATGGATGCCGGTGTCGAGTGCGCGCTCGGGATGGTGTGCCACAGGTTCTGCGGCAAATCCCATGCGCACGAAATCACGGCCATCCGGCGTGCGCCATTGGTAAATCCCGACGAAATGGGTCAGCCGCACCGACCACGCCGATTCCTCCAGCGTTTCGCGCAGCGCCGCCTGAAGCAGCGATTCACCCGCTTCCAGATGACCGGCAGGTTGGTTGAGCACCAGGCCATCGCTGCTTTCTTCTTCGACAAACAGCAACTGGTCACCGCGTGCCACCACGGTGGCGACACTGACGCGCGGAAGATTCACGCGTGCATCGCTCACAGATCGTCTCCGCTGACCAGCTTCTGTTCCATGCGATCGCCGATGCTGGCGGCGAGGTCGATGGTTTCGTCCAGCGTTTCGGCAGTGGCGTTGGCCTCGATCTTCATCACCAGGATGGCGTTGCCGCCTTCCCGCGCCCAGGCGCCGACGATGAGGTCGAAGTTCTCCGAGAGCAGGCGATTGGCGATGTGCGAGGGAATGCGGCGTTCTTCCGAGCGGAAGCCGTAAGTCCAGATTTCGCGCACGCGCTGATGATCGGTGGTGTGGACGCGACTGCGCACCCAGACCAGTTGGCTGCGACCTTCGCCGACGTTGACGAGGATGCGGTAATCGCCATCGTCGTCCACTTCGTAAGGCGTGCCTTTGGCATCGAGTTTCTGCGCGATGGAGGCATCGGGCGTATCGGCCTCCACCGCCTCGACGGTGGAGGCCCGCGCGCTAGGTGCTTGCCACGCGGAAAGGCACAGAAGCAGGGCGGCACAAGCAGGCAAGATCGGGAATCGGCGCATGGGAATGTGGCTGCAATGGAGTCGAGGCATCCATTTTGCCCAATGCCACGCCGCTGCGGGGTGTTCGTTATCGAACGCGGCGGCGTCCGGGTGCGAACAGTTGCGTGGAAAATCACTCTGAATCGATTAACAATCAATCACTTGCAGCGATTTCCAGGTTGGCACGCCATTTGCTCTTGTCTACTCCATGGATATTCAACGCACCGATCTCAAACACAAGAAGCGCCTTCGCCAGATCGCGTTCGGCAGCGGGAGCGTGATCGTCCTCGTCGCCATCGCGCTGTTGCTCGCCAGCCTTGATCCAGCCGCGCCTTCGGTGGATCGCGCTGCGCTGTGGCTGGGGACGGTCGAGCGCGGTGAAATGCTGCGTGAAGTGCGCGGGCCGGGTGTGCTGGCGCCAAGGGAAATTCGCTGGATTGCGGCGGAAACCTCAGCACGTGTGGAGCGCATCGTGGTCAAACCTGGTGCGCACGTGACGCCGGAGACGGTGATTCTGGAACTTTCCAATCCCGAAGTGGCCGAAGCGCAACTGGCGGCGCAATCGGCACTCACGGCTGCCGAGGCCGACCTTGCCGCGCAGCGCATGACGCTGGAAAGTCAGGCGCTGGATCAGAAGGCCAACCTCGCCGCAGTGGAGGCCGAGTACGAATCCGCACGCCTGCAAGCGGAGGCCGAAGGCGAGCTCGCTGGCAAAGGCATCATTTCGCGCATCCAGGCACGCCGCAGCGCGCTTTCCGCGCAGACATTGCAAACGCGACTGAACATCGAACGCGAACGCATCACCAAATTCGCGGACACTTCGCGCGCCCAGCTCGATGCGGCACGTGCGCGTATCGAGCAGTTGCGCAATACCGCGCAATTGCGCCAGCGTCAGGCCGAAGGGTTGGCGGTACACGCCGGCATCGCGGGAGTTTTGCAGCAGGTGCCGGTGCAGGAAGGTCAACAGGTGGCCGCCGGTGCCAATCTGGCACGCGTGGCGCGGCCGGAAGTGCTGATGGCCGAACTGCGGATTCCCGAAACCCAGATGAAGGATGTCAGCATCGGCCAGCCGGTGCGCGTGGACACCCGCAACGGCATCGTGCCGGGCATCGTGATTCGCATTGATCCCGCCGTGCAGAACGGCAGCGTGCTGGTGGATGTGGATCTGCAAGGTGAACTGCCACCCGGCGCGCGGCCCGATCTTTCCGTGGATGGCACCATCGAAATCGAACGCCTCAGCGATGTGCTTCACGTCGGTCGCCCGGCTTTCGGCCAGCCCGAATCCCGAGTGCGCCTGTTCAAACTCGATCCCGATGGTAGCCGCGCACAGCGCGTGCCGGTTGAACTGGGCCGCGCTTCGGTCAATCTGATCGAAGTCAGGCAAGGTTTGAATCCCGGTGACCGCGTGGTGCTTTCCGATACCTCGCAGTGGGACGAGCACGAACGCATAAGACTCCAATGACCACGCGGTGCCCCGCATCAACCGCTGTTTCCCGCCTCTCAACCCCTGGACTTTCCCATGAGCAACTCGCAGCCCCTCATCGCCATGAGCGCCATCGCCAAAGTGTT
>JAEXRB010000120.1 GCA_023438325.1 Pseudomonadota bacterium
ACCCTCGGCGCCTGCGGCGCGCTGGAAGCATGGATCGCCATCCAGATGATGCGCGAAGGCTGGTTTGCGCCAAGCATCAATCTCGACAACCTCGACCCGCGCTGCGCCACGCTGGACTACATCACCGGCGAAGGCCGCGCACTGGATGTCGAGTACGTAATGAGCAACAACTTTGCCTTCGGCGGAATCAACACCTCGCTGATCTTCAAACGCTGGGTGGATTGATCCGAACCACTCCGGTAAACGATGCTGCATTATTCCCACCGTCTCCCGTCCAACCTAAGGAGTATCTCCGCATGAAGCATTTCGCCATCGCCGCTGCCCTGGCTCTCATCGCGTTTGCACCGCATTCCGATGCGCGCAACACCCGCCACGAGCTTCCGTTGCAGGAACTGCTGAACTCGCCCAAGGCACGCGAAGCCGGCATTGACGGAAGCGTGCGCTTCTATCTCAAGGGTGCGTCGCATCCGGCAGTGTCCTCCCGTATGGGCGAGGACATCGGCAACCGCAAGACCAACGCGGCCAACAAGTCCGATGTGGAAGCCTGCAACTGGGTGGCACTCTCGGTACTCGTGGCATTTCAGGAAAAAGCCAAGTCGATGGGGGCCAACGCGGTGGTGGACTTGACCAGCTTTTACAAGCGCCGCGAGTTCGTCAGCCCGACGAATTACGAGTGCTTTGCCGGCACCATCATGGCCGGTGTCACGCTGAAGGGCACCTACGCCAAGATCGGCAAGTAATGCTTCGCCGCATCGTGCCGGCTCATGCGAGCCGGCGCGATGCGATGCGGTCGATCAGCGACAGCAGTGGCCCGGTCATCGCCGTGGTGGCCAGTGTCATCAACACCAGGGCGGCGAACAACCGATCATCGATCAGGCCCAGGTCGTAACCCAGATTCAGCACGATCAACTCCATCAGGCCACGGGTGTTCATCAGCGCGCCCAGGCGCCAGGCATCGGCATGCGCCATGCCGAAACTGCGCGCCGCAGCGAACGACCCAAGCAACTTGCCCGCCGTCGCCAGCACGATGATGAATAGACACAGGCCGACGTCGCCGGCCTGGAGCGATTCCGGCCGCATCCGCAACCCGGTCATCGCGAAGAACAAGGGCAACAGCAGTGCCATCGCCAGCGGTGCTACGCGCTGTGCCAGAAGTTCGCGCAGGCGCAGATTGTGCGAGGCCGCGACACCTGCCAGGAACGCGCCGAACAATGCATGTATGCCGAGGGCTTCGGTCACCAATGCGCTTCCCAGTGCCAACCACAGCAGAACGATCAATCCACGCCCCTCGTTCTGCGGGGTGATTTTCCAGCGCGTCAGCAAAGGGCGCACCACGCCGAGCATCAATGCGACGAACGCCGCCAGACATGCCAGTTGCAGCAGCGCCGCGCCCGTGCCTTGCATATGCACCGCCGCCACGATCAACGCCAGCAGGCACCACGCCGTGGCATCGCCGAGTGCGGCGCAGGCAATGGCAATCTGCCCCAGACCGGTGACGCTCATGCCGCGATCGGACAGGATGCGCAGCAGCACCGGGAACGCGGTGACGCTGAGCGAGACGCCCAGGAACATCGCGAATCCGAAAAATCCGGTGGTCGCCGGCGCATGTGTGGGGAACAAAAGCGCCGCCAGCCCCACGCCAAACAGGAACGGCAGCGCGATGCCGGCATGACTGACCAACAATGCGAGGCGACGACGACCACGCAGCGCGGACAAATCCAGTTCCGCACCCGCCACGAACAGGAACATCAGCACGCCCAGTTGACTGACCATCCCGAGCGCACCCAGCGACGGGACAGCAAACAGCCATTGCTGCGCCTGCGGCCATAACTGGCCAAACAACAGCGGCCCGAGCATCAGGCCCGCCACCATTTCACCGATCACCGAGGGTTGGCCAAGCCGACGCAGCAACCATCCGGCGGCCTTGGCAACCAGCAGGATCACCAGAATCTGCAAAAGGAAATGCGCCAGCGGCGTGGACAAGGTCTCCTGCCAAGGCATGGCACCCTTGGCCACCACAAGCGCTGGCATGGAATCGGATGGCCAATGCGCCGCCAGCACGAGCGCCACAAGCATCGGCACAATGGCTAGCACGGCGTACGCCGCCATACCGCGCCAGCGAGGGCGAGAAGCCATCAATTGAGGCAAGGTCACTTCGACAGCTCGTAGGGCATGTCCGTGTGACCTGTGAGCAACTCCAGATTTCGTCTGGCATGACGCTTGAGCCCGCTCGAAGCCGCCTCGTTGGCTACCCGCTCCATCAGATTCCGGTAGCGTGGATTACGACTGCCGCCCAAGGCATGGCACAGGTGCGCTGCGGCATCGGCGATGGATTTGTCCTTGGTCAGATGATTGGCCCAGACGAAATCTGCCATCTCGTCCAGTAATGCAGGATCGGTGATGCGGGCACGCGCATATCCCGCAGCAGTGACGCGCAAGCTGTCGTGCCCCGCTTCGGCCAGGGCGTGGCGAATCCCTTCTGCGGTCAGATAGGTGGGCGAGGATGAATCAGGAATCACCCGCTGCAGCGTTTGATATTTCATCCACGCTTCACCGATCCCCGCATATTCCATCACCTCGAACCGGTTGCCCATTGCCCGTCCTTCCTTGCGACGGCCGTCCGGCTCACCGAAACGCGCCAGGATGATGGCCTCGCACTCGCCCTCATCCATCCGCAGGAAACGTGCTTGCGGGTCTGAGCCATCGTGCGCCACCGCTGCGGCGATGGCGGCGGCACGGGCGATCTCTGCCTGCGCAGACTCCTTGCCCGACGATTCGACGATGTCGGTGACGCGATTGCCCAGCGCATCCTCGACCCACACCGCCGAGTACGCCTGCCCCAGCGTGCCTGCCACGCGATAGACATGGCCCGGTTCGGGATTGAAATCGACCTCGCCTTTTACCGTGAGCCCCGGGCTACTCCATGCGGAGGCATAACCGACCCGCAGCCGCAGCCTGGAGGGCCCCTCCAGCTTGCGGGATCGGGTGGTGATCATCATTCGCCATCCAGCCACACTCGGATCCTTGCCACTTGCAGCCTGAGTGGTATCCAGAAAGGAGCCTTTGCCGTTGATTTTGTCCACGTAGAACAAGGCAACGGCGCCCCGGTCAATTCGTTTTCCCGAATCGCAGAGCAGCGTAGGCGACGCTTGCGGGTATGCGCTGCCTGCGTAGGCCAGCGCAAACCCAAAAACCAGTGATTGAACGGATGGGACGTTCATGGGGCGAGATGGGGTGGCCGAGAAACCAATCCATCATAGCCATTCACTGGATCGATGAAATGACGACCTGATTTGCCCCGACCCTCAGCCCAAGTCGCATGATGTGAGATGTTGGCCGGGCACGATGCCGCACTGCGATGGACGAGCAGTCTTCATAGCTGAGGAATGGGGCTAATCAGGAATGACGAGACCTTCCCGGACGCTGCATCGAGCGCGCTGTAAATCATGTTCTGACGCGGTTCTGGTAAAAAGCCGGCGTGCAAACCCTCTCCCTCACGGCCCACTGCTTTCCGCCACTGGCTGCCGCCGATGCACATACGCTGATTCTCGGCAGCATGCCGGGGCAGGCATCGTTGCAGGCACAGCGTTACTACGCGCATCCACGCAACGCGTTCTGGCCGATTCTCCGGAACGTGCTGGATGTGCCCGTGGATGCCGATTACGCCACCGCCAGCGCCGCGCTGGTGGCACGAGGTTTCGCGTTGTGGGATGTGTTGGCGCAGTGTGAGCGGCGTGGAAGTCTGGATGCCGATATCCGTGCGGCGAGCATCGAGGCGAATGATTTTCTCCGCTTTCTTTCCGTCCATCCGGGCATTGTCCGGCTGTGCTTCAACGGCGCCACCGCGCACACGCTCTATCGGCGGCATGTCCTGCCGACGCTGCCGGCCACGCTCGTGCGGATCGAACAACTGCGCCTGCCCTCCACCAGCCCCGCTCACGCCGGGATGCCGCACGCCGAAAAGTCGCGGCTTTGGGCCGATGCACTGCTGCGGACTCGCATTGATACGCGCTAGCGAGCAAAATCCGGAAACCTGTCAGGAGGGAGAGGTTCCGTGAGCCATCGCTTTTTCATCACCCTGCCCACTCCAGCCGCTGCGCGCGGCAGCGACCCGACGTTGTCATTCCATGCCCATGGCGCCGATGCGTTCGCACAAGAGCTGCAGGAGGCTCTGGCCTCGGATGTGCTGTTCGAGCGTTGGCGCGCGCAGCAGGATGAGCCGGACGAAGTCGATCCGCGCTTGGGCGACATTGATCCGGCAGCCACGGTGCATGGCACGCAGGCGGATCTGTCCATCGATCTTGTCGTGGATACCGTGTTGCCGGGTACCATCCTGCAACAACGCATGCGTTGGTTGGCCGGAAGCGCCTGGCAATTGCGCGATGTACGGGACAACTGAGCGGCGAACCGCCAGTACGAAAAATCGGCCGTCTTCGACGGAAACGAGGGGAACGGATGAGTATTTTTGAACGACTGGCGCGCCTTTTCGGGCGGCAACCGAAAGCGATCGCGCCGGAATCAAAGCCGGCAGCCGCACCGGAATCGGATGGGGAGCTGTATTCGCAGCCCCCGGCCGAATCGGAGCAACCGCCACCACCGCCGGCTTCACCCACGGGCCGGGAGCGCCGGCAGCAGGAACGATCACCGGCCGCAGAAGGCGTGAGGGTGCTTGTGGTGGACGATTCGCCCACCATCGTGCTGATGCTAGGACGCATGCTCTCGCAGAATGGCTATGAGGTGAGCGAGGCGGGCGATGCGGAAACCGGTATGGAGATCGCGCGCAACACGTTGCCTCACCTGATCTTCCTGGACATCGTGCTGCCCGGCATGAACGGGTTCGAGGCGCTGCGTCGGCTGCGTCGCGATCCGGTGACGCGCGGCATTCCCGTCATCATGATTTCCGGCAACGAGCTGGCGACCGAGCAGTTCTACGCGCAGCGCATCGGCGCGGACGACTTCATGAAGAAGCCGTTCTCGCGCTCGGAGGTTTTCCTGCGGATCGAGAAGCTGCTCGATCCAGATCGCATCCCGCAGCGTCACGCGATGCCAGCGGCGGAGGGGGGCGGGGGGCCGGCCGCGGCGGGGTTTTTTGTTT
>JAEXRB010000075.1 GCA_023438325.1 Pseudomonadota bacterium
ATACAGCCCTGCCCGATCAGGTTTTCGCCCCAGGTTTTCTTCAGCAACAACGCGGTTTCCTTCACCGCGTCGAGCGGGCCGACGTTGCGCGCCACCAGCACCGGCACCACGAGGAAACTCGCCACCGTCCATGCCACGCCGAGGAAACCGGAAACCATCTTGCCGATGAAGCCCGCGCGTTCCTGGATCGCGCGCAGGATCATGCCGACGGTCGCGGCGATGGCTGCATAGCCAAGAATCGGGATCAGCTTGCCGCTGGCGATCCGCAATCCATCGCGCAGCGTCGGATCGCCGCCATCGAGCCGGATCATCGCCGCCCCGACCAGGGCCGAGTTGAAGAAGAAGATCACGAAGTACTGCACCAGATAGAACGCGAAGGCCAGCACATAAGCCAGCAGCGGAAGACCCTCGCCGCCATCGCGCAATCCGTCCAGCGCCCCCAGCCCGAACGCCGGCAAGACGAAGGCCGCCGCCACGATCAACGTGCAAATCGCCGACAGCAGCGGAAACACCAGCAATTCCTTGTCTTTGGACAACACGCCGGCGCTGGCCTTGACCAGGCTCCAGCTACGGGAAAAGCGTTCGAACATGGCCATTCTCCTGAGGAAAAACGATGACGCGACGGGCAAGACGCAAGCCCACGCCCCGCGTGACACGCATCAGACCAGCAAGGCTTCCAGCAATCGCGGCAGCATGGCGTTGGTGGCGGCCAGGTTGGCAAACACCTCATCCAGACTGATCTCCACGCCATCGCCGCAGCCGGCGGCCCAGTTCGCCACCGGTGCGAGGCAGGCGTAATCCAGATCCAGTTCGCGCGCCAATGCCGCCTCCGGCATCCCGGTCATGCCGACGAGATCGCAGCCGTCCTGCCGCATCCGCGCGATCTCCGCGCGTGTTTCAAAGCGCGGCCCCTGGGTTGCGCCATAGCAGCCGCCATCCACCAGCATCACGCCGGATCGCGCGCCGGCATCGAGCAGCCGCTTGCGCAGTGCTGCCGAGTACGGTTCGCCGAATTCGACGTGCTGCATCGGGCCGGCCTCGTCCCAGTAAGTCGCGGCGCGGCCCGATGTGTAATCGATGATCTGATCCGGCACCACGAGCGCACGCGGCGGGCAGGCCGGCGTGATGCCGCCCACGGTATTGATCGCCAGCACGGATGCGGGCGCCAGTTGCGCCAATGCATGCAGGTTGGCGCGATAGTTCACCCGATGCGGCGGCAGATTGTGACCCTCGCCGTGGCGCGCCAGAAACGCGACGTTGCGCCCGTGCAGCACACCGACTCGAATCGGCCCGGAAGGCTCGCCCCACGGGGTTGTCACCTGCAAGGTTTCATGCGGCTCAAAACCCGGCAACGCGTACAAACCGCTGCCGCCAATCACGGCCAGATCGATGCCGGCGCTCACAGCGCGTAGATTCCGGGCAGGTTGCGGCCCTGTTCGTGGAAATCCATGCCGTAGCCGAACACGTAGCGATCCGGCACATCCACGCCGATGTAATCGGCTTCGATGCCCGGCACGCAGCGATCATGCAGCTTGCGTGCAAGCACGGCGATGCGCACTTCGGCGGCACCTTCGCGCTGGCAGGCTTCGCGCACGGCCTTGAGGGTCTGGCCTTCGTCGAGGATGTCATCGACCAGCAGCACGCGCCGCCCCAGCATCGGCACCTGCGGATGGCGCAACCACGTCAACCCGGCGCCACGCGTCTTGCCGCGATAGCGAGTGGCGTGCAGGTAATCGAATTCAAGATCCGTGGCGATATGCAATGCCAGTTGCGAGGCGAACAACATGCCGCCATTCATCACGGTGAGGTAGAGCGGACGGTCGCCGGCGTAATCGGCATCGATGCGCTCGGCAATCTGCCCAATGCGCCGCTCCAGCAAGGCGCGATCGAACAGCAGATCGGCCGTGGGAAGCGCATCGGCGAGTTTGGGAGTATCGGACATGGTCATGAATCCGCAGGGATAATCTTCGATTCCGGCGTCAGCCGGGATGTGTCAGGTGAAGGACAAAACCGCCATATCGCATCAAGCCGGGATGCCGAGCGCAGCACGCGCATCGGCCCTGCGCGTGCCTGCGATCAAATCGTCCCAATCCGGCGCCGGGCGTCCGGCCAGTGAAGCCAACGCGCCGGCACGCATATCCTGCGCCCGCATTGCCGTCAGCGCATCAGGCACCAGCGCCGGCGCGCATACCAGCACGCTGTCGCAACCGGCATCGTAATGTGCGTGCAACCGAGCGGCGATGCCGCCCGCCGATTCCGCCGCCGCCATGCCGATGTCATCGCTAAACACCACGCCGGAAAACTTCAGCGTGCGGCGCAGGTAGTCGATCCAGAAACGCGAATATCCCGCCGGCTCCGCATCCACGCTCGGATAGGAGACATGCGCCATCATCACCGCTTCGGCGCCGGCGGAAATGCCGGTGCGGAACGGCAGCAAGTCTTCGGCTTCGAGCGTCGCCAGCTCGCGCGGATCGAGCGCTGCATCGAAATGCGTGTCTTCCAGCACAGAGCCGTGGCCGGGAAAATGCTTGAGCGTGGCCGCCATGCCTGCCGCGTGCATGCCTTGCACGTAAGCGGCGCCCAGATTCGCCACGATGCCCGGCGCAACATGGAAAGCACGTTCGCCGATGGCGCGATTGCCGCGCTTCAAATCGACTACCGGCGCGAAACTCAGATCCAGCCCGATGGCGCGGATTTCCGCCGCCATCAACCAGGCATGCGTGCGCGCCGCCTCCAGCGCACCCGCGGCATCGGTATCAAAGCGCGTACCCAGGCGCGATAGCTCCGGCAAGGCACTGAACCCTTCGCGGAACCGCTGCACCGGCCCGCCTTCCTGATCCACGCACAAGATCAGCGGCCCCGGCGCGGCCGCACGCAACTCCGCGCAAAGTTCGGAAACCTGTTCGCGCGAGGCGAAGTTGCGGGTGAAAAGAATGACGCCGCCCACGCCCGGATGCGTCAGCCAATCGCGCTCCTCGGATTTGAGTTGCGTTCCGGAAATACCGATCACGAGCATGGATGACGCTCCTCTTGCGTCCAGTGCGAAAACGGCCGTTCGGCCAACATCAGATTGTAGTAACGGTTTTGATCGGTGACTTCGCTGCCAAGCCAGTCAGGGCGTGCGAACACTTCGTCCTCGGAGGCAAGCTCGATCTCGGCCACCATCAGGCCGGCATTGTCGCCATCGAAAACATCGATCTCCCATAGATGGCCGGCATGCGTCACGTAGTGCCGCTGCTTCTCGATCCGCCCGCCCACGCACAATGCCAGCAAGGCTTCGGCCTCGTGCAACGGAATCGGATACTCAAATTCCTGCCGGCTCGGCCCGGCCTCACGCGACTTGATGTTCAAGTGCGCCACATCGCCCGCAATGCGCACCCGCACCGAGACATGCTGTCGCCCCGTCGTCACCGCGTCGGCATCGTTGAGATAGCCCTGCGCCATGCGCACGTGGCGTGATGCCTGCGCACGCCAGCCGTCGCTCGCCAGCAGGAACTTGCGTTCGATTTCAATGCCCATCAGCGCTTCTCGAACAACGCGATGGATTCCACATGTGCGGTGTGCGGGAACATGTCCATCACGCCCGCTGCGGCGAGTCGATAACCGTGTTCTCGCACCAGGATGCCGGCATCGCGTGCCAACGAACCGGGGTGGCAGGAAACATAGACGATGCGCCCCACCTGATCGAGCGGCAATTGTGCAATCGTGGCATCGGCGCCGGTGCGCGGCGGATCCAGCAACAGCGCATCGAAACCTTCGCGCACCCACGGCTGGCTGCGCAAATCGGCAGTGAGATCGGCGGCATGGAACTGGACGTTGGCAATGCCGTTGCGCTGCGCGTTCTCGCGTGCACGCTGCACCAGCCCGGCCTCACCTTCCACCCCCACCACCTGCGCGCAACGCTGCGCCAGCGGCAAGGTGAAATTGCCCAGGCCGCAGAACAGATCGAGCACGCGCTCGTGTGGCTTGGGATCGAGCAAGGCGAGCGCGTGATCGAGCATGCGCTCGTTCATCGCGCCGTTCACCTGGATGAAATCGAGCGGGCGGAAGGCGTAATCCACGCCATGCGCCGGCAGCGCGAAACGCAACTCCGCCTCGCCATCGTCGATGGGTGTGACGGTGTCGTTGCCGCCGGGCTGCAGGAAGATCGCGAAACCTTCGCGCGCGCCAAACGCAACGAGCTTGCCGCGATCCTCGTCCGACAACGGTTGCAGATTGCGGAACACCAGCGCGGTGCGATCGTCGCCTGCAGCCACTTCGATCTGCGGGATCTGCGCACGGGCCTCCAGCGCATCGACCAGTTCGGCAATCGCCGAAATCCGGCCACCGACCTGTTCGACCAGCACTTCGCAACGCGAGACATCGGCAATGAAACGCGGATCGGCCGCCTCGCGAAAACCCACCAGCACCTTGCCTTTCTTCGGCACGAACTTCACCCCAAGGCGCGCTTTGCGGCGATATCCCCAAGGCTCACCGGCCAGCGGCTCCAACCAGCGTTCCGGCCGCACCTGGCCGATGCGCTCGAAGTTCTCCGCCAAGGTGTGTTGCTTGGCGGCGATCTGCGCCTGCGGCGCCAGATGCTGCAAGGCACAGCCGCCGCACAAACCGAAATGTGCACACTTGGGTACTACGCGATCAGGCGATGGCGAGAGCACTTCCAGCACCGTGCCTTCGTCGAACTGCTTGCGCGAACAGCGCACCTGCGCCCTCACCTGCTCGCCCGGCAATGCCCCGGTGACGAACACCGCCTTGCCCTCGTGCCGGGCAACGCCTCGGCCGTCATGGCTCAGGTCGGTAATGTCGAGCACGCATTCGAGCGGTGCTTTCTGTCGGCGATTTCTGGACACGGGCTGGCACGGCTGGCGGAAAGCCGGACATTGTCGCAGATTCACGCCTGCGGGCTGACAGCGAGGCCCAAGACGTGGACAATGCACGGCCCGGGAGTGAAGTCAGCGTGATCCAAAGCGCCGCACGCGTGCTTGAACGCGACATCCCGAGTCAAACCGGCGTCGCCGGCATGACGCAGCAGTACCGTTGAAAAATACGGATGGGTGGCCGAGCGGTTTAAGGCACCGGTCTTGTACCGCGAAGGCTGGAAGCCGAAGCGGAACATCGGCCACAGGCCGATGGCCCCGAAGGGGCGAGGGGCAGGACGCCCCGAGTCAAACCGGCGTCGCCGGCATGACGCAGCAGTACCGTTGAAAAATACGGATGGGTGGCCGAGCGGTTTAAGGCACCGGTCTTGAAAACCGGCGTAGTGGCGACACTACCGTGGGTTCGAATCCCACCCCATCCGCCAACCAAGGCATTGCTGCCGCATGAATCTCCTCATCCTGTGCCGCCCGGGTTTCGAACCAGAAGCCGCCGCCGAGATTGCCGATCGCGCGGCACAGCGCGGTGTGGGCGGATATCCGGAAGCCACGCGCAACGAGGGCTGGGTACGCTTCCACGCGTTCGAGACCGATGCTTCGGCCCATGCATCGCCACCGGGCAACTTGATCTTCGCGCGCCAGTGCGTGCGGGTGCTTGCTGATCTGGCAGAGCTCGACCCCGGCGATCGCATCACGCCGATGCTGGCGGCGTTGCGCGCGCATGGCGGCATCAGATTTGGCGAACTGCTCGTCGAACATCCCGACTCGGATACCACGCGACCGCTGGCCGGGCTGGCGCGCAGTTTCGGCAATGCGCTGCGACCGGCACTGCGCCGCGCCGGCGTGCTTGCCGAGAAGCCGGACTCACGCCTTCCCTGCCTGCATGTGTGCTTTCTGAGCGGCACGCACGCGCTGCTCGGGCTGTCGCAGCCACGTGATGGTCGTGTCTGGCCGCAAGGGATTCCGCGCCTGCGTGTGCCCAAGGATGCACCGAGCCGCTCGGCGCAGAAGCTCGAAGAAGCCATCGAGACGCTGATGGACGAGGAGGAACGCACGCGCTGGCTGAAACCGGGCATGAGCGCGGTGGATCTTGGCGCAGCGCCAGGCGGCTGGAGTTACATCCTCACGCGTCGCCATGTCCATGTGACCGCCATCGACAACGGCCCGCTGTCTGAAACCGTGCTCGCCACCGGGCTGGTACGCCACCTGCGTGCCGACGGCTTCACCTGGCAGCCGCCTCAACCCATGGACTGGATGGTCTGCGATATGGTGGAGCAGCCATCCCGCGTGGCCGCACGCATGGCCGAGTGGTTCACGAATGGCTGGTGCCGGCGTGCGATCTTCAATCTCAAGCTGCCGATGAAAAAACGTTACGCCGAAGTCTGCGCCAACCTCGACGATTTCCGCGCGCGCTGTGAAGCCGCGGGCGTGCCCGTCCAGACCCGCGCCCGGCAGCTCTACCA
>JAEXRB010000091.1 GCA_023438325.1 Pseudomonadota bacterium
GCCCAGCGCCAGCACCGGGCGCAGCACGAGCGCGATGAACACTTGTACCAGTGCCGCGCCGGCCAGTACGCACAGCAGCATGCGCCCGCTCAGCGCGCCCAGCTCCTTGTCAAACCAGTTCAGACGCAGCGCCAGGTGGCGAATTGCGCCGGAAACCGGATAGAGCCCAGCGGAAAGAAGCACGCAGATCAGCACCGTGCCGGAGGTCAGATCGGCGTAGTGGCCGATCAACAGCAGGTTGGCCAGCAGGTAGACCAGCCATGGCACGAGGTTGGCCCACCAGAAGCGATCCTGTACCGCAACGGCGGATGTGTCGCTGCTGCGCATCGCCGGCACGCCTGCGCTCACGTCCGGCGCGTTCTGGATGCCGACATGAGCGTCACGCCCAAGGCGATCAGGCCTGGCCCGACACCCCAGAGCGCGGCGTATCCGATGATGAGGCTGGTCGTCAGGAACGCGGCGCCGGTGAGGATGAGGACGAGGCCGAGGGTTCTCGTCGAAGACATCGGGTTCATGGGGATTTCTCCGTTCGGATCGGATGGCCGGGGCGGGCTTTACTTGCCTTTGGCCGGATGCGCTGCAAGGAAATCGTTGACCTGCGTGCGCAGCCATTGCGGGTCGTCCCACATCAGGAAGTGGTAGCCAGTTTCGCTCAGCTCGATGCGCACCCCGGGCAACGCGGCGTATTGGCCTTCGAAGATCGCCCGGGTGGCTTCCTGAGTCTGGCCGAACGTGGCGTAGGCCGCCCACGCGCCGAGTACCAGTGTGGGCGAACGCACCGATTTCAGCGCGTCGCGCAGGTCGGTGGTCATCAATTCGTAAATCGCCTGCGCGGTGGTGGCGCGGTCGCTGTCCTTGCCCCATTGCACCAGTTCTTCGATCCGTGCGGCAGCGTGCGCCATGTTCTGCACCGAGGCCGCAGACTGTTGTTGATAGGCGGCCTCGTCGGAGGTGAGCATCTGCTGGCGCATGGCCGTGGCCATGGGTTTGACCATGTCGACGGTCGCCGCCGGATTCATCGCGGCTGAAAAGAACGGCAGCGAATCAACGATCACCAGCGGCCCGATCGACTCCGGCTCGGCCAGTGCGAGCTTCAGCGCCAACACGCCACCGAGGCTGTGTCCGATCACGGCGGGTTGCTCCAGCCCGGTTTGTTCGGCGTAGGCCAACACTTGCCGCGCCATTTCATCGAGGAAGGCGTCGTGTTCGGCCGGCTTTGCGCCGGCGAATCCCGGCAGTTGCACCATGTGGCACTGCACACCCTTCAGGGCTTCGCAGGTTTCGCGCCAGACGCTGGCGTGGCTGTTGAGGCCGGGAATGGTGATGACCGGACGGCCTTCGCCACCCACTTCCACGCTGATATCGAACGCGGCCTCGCTCTTGTCGGCGGCTTGCGACGGTGTTGCGATGACTGTGGCGGCCAGCAGGGCTGTGCCCAGAATGGAGAGGTATTTACGGTTCATGATGATGCTCCGTCGAGGGTGGGGACGGAGTCAGCCTGCCAGCCGTCAGGGCATGTCGGGGAAACAACATGACGAGTGGCCACGGTACGGTTTCGACGGCAATGACGCGGGACGAGCGGCGGATGGCTCGCCCGCGATGCGCGTGACTCATTCACCCCGATCCCGCCACGCGGCGGTGAGCTGGGCAAAACGCAGCACATCCAGGTGCGTGTTGTAGAGCGGTGCGGGCGAGATGCGGATCACGTCCGGTTCGCGCCAGTCGCCGAGTACGCCGTTTTCGCACAGGAACGTGAACAGCGAACGCCCGGCATCGCGTCCGGCACGCACGCGCAGCGAAAGCTGGCAGCCGCGTCGCGCAGGTTCTTCCGGCGTGATGATGTGCAGTACGTCGGCTAGGTGTTCTTGAATCAATATTTCCAGATAGCCGGTGAGCAGGAGCGATTTTTCGCGCAGTCGCTTCATGCCAGCGCGTTGGAAGATCGCCAGCGACGGGCGCAGCGCGGCCATCGCCAGGATCGGCGGATTGGACAGTTGCCAGCCTTCGGCGCCAGGCGTTGGCACAAATTGAGGCGCCATTGCGAAACGCGAGGACTTTTCGTGGCCCCACCAACCGGCAAAGCGCGGCAAGTCGGCGTGCGCATGGCGCGCGTGCACGAATGCGCCGGCGACCGCGCCGGGGCCGGCGTTGACGTATTTGTAGTGACACCACACGGCGAAATCCGCATCCGCATCGTGCAGCGCCAACGGCAAGTTGCCGATGCCGTGGGCCAGATCGAAACCCACCTTCGCGCCCTGCGCATGCGCCAGTCGCGTGATTTCCGCCAGATCGAAGGCCTGCCCGGTGCGGTATTGCACCCCCGGCCACAGCACCAGCGCGATGCGATGGCCTTCGCGTTCCAGCACATCGGCAATCGCCTGCATCGACAGCGTGCCGTTGGCTTCGTCCGGTTGCAGTTCGATCAGACACTGCGCCGGGTCGAAACCGTGGAAACGGATCTGCGATTCCACCGCATGCCGGTCGGAAGGAAATGCACCGGCTTCGATCAGGATGGCCGCACGCTCCGCCGTCGGGCGATAGAAGCTCACCATCAGCAGATGCAGGTTCACGCTCAAGGTATTCATCGCCACCACTTCGGCAGGTTGCGCGCCGACCAGTTCGGCGATGCCATCGCGCAAGCCTTCGTGAAAGGTCATCCAGGCGGTTTCGCCACGGAAATGCCCTTCCACTGCCAGCCGCGCCCAGCGATCCATCTCCGTTTCCACCGCATCGCGTGCCGCACGCGGTTGCAGGCCGAGCGAATTGCCGCAGAAGTAGTGCAGGGCACCATCGCCATGCGGCGGAATCAGGAACTCGTCGCGGAAGCCACGCAGCGGATCGGCGGCATCACGGGCCAGGGCATCCAGTTCGGTGGCGGGAGTGTGGAGCGATGGGGTCATGAGTCAGGTTCCGTGGGAGCGTGTCGCCATTCTAGGGAAGTTGCCGTGACTCCCGCGTAGAGCTTGACGCATCGTCGCATCCGCAAAGGACCTGCCCAAGGCGTGTATTTGCGTACTCGGGTAATCGGCGGCAAAAAACCTGATTGGGGTATGGTTGGACCAACTTGTATCGGCAGAAGCAGTGCAGGGGCTGATTTTTGCCATCAGCATGGAGGTTCCCGATGTTCCCGTTCGCCATACGTTCGACGCGCCTGGCGTCTGTTGCTCTGTTCTTCGCGCTGCTCCCCGCCGCCGTACTCGCTGAGGATGCACCGCCACCCACCTACGCCCACATCCAGGCCGGCCACAGCGCCATGTGGTTCGACCCGGCGCGCAGTGGCGAGGGCTGGATGCTGGAAATCCTGCCCGACGATGGCGCGGTGCTGTACTGGTTCACCTTCGATGACGATGGCAGTCCGCGTTGGCTGGGTGGCAACGGCACCATCGTGCGCAGCGATGCGGGTGATGAAATTCGCTTCGAGAGTCTCTACGCCGTCCATGGCCCGCGCTTCGGGCCGGAATTCAACCCCGCCGACGCCGTGCGCGAAGACGTAGGCAGCGCCACCTTCCGCTTCCATGATTGCGACACCGGGGAAATCCGTTTTGATGCCTACGGCCAGCAACGCAGCTTTCCGCTGCTGCGCCTCACCCGCACCATGGGGGCCAACGGTTGCCGCCCGATCCACGGCACACCGGGCGAGCCGGTACAGCCCTATGCCGGGCAAAGCGGCAGTTGGTACGACCCGGCCTTCAGCGGTCAGGGTTTTTCCCTGGGCTGGATGCCCAATGGTGACGCGGTCCTGGTGTGGTTCACCTTCGATGCGGAAGGCCAACCGTACTGGATGACCGCCATCGGCCAGCCGGAAGGCGAGCAGATCGTTTTCCCGGAACTGTTCGCGGTGCACGGCGGGCGCTTTGCCGATGCGTTCGATACCGAAGCGGTAACGCGCACGTCATGGGGCACGCTGGAACTGACGCTGGAGTGCGACACGGGCGAGGCCCGTTGGCAATCCAGCGTGGCAGGTTTTGCGGCAGGCCGGTTTGACCTCACCAAGCTGACGAAACTGGAAAGCCCGGCCTGCCCGTGGGTGAAGCCGAAATTGACGGATTTGTATGACATCACGGTGATCCCGTTGCCGGTGCCCGAGCCCCTGTATGTGCCTCACGGGCGGGCGGGCAGCATCCATCTGATGGAGCTACGGGACGTGGCCAACGATGGAACGGTCGTCGCGGCAAAAAGGGTTCTGCATGAAATTCATCGCACCTGGCGACCTGTGCGTCTGCGGCCCGGTGAGTCGGAATGGACGGAACTGGCGGACATCTATCTGTCTGACATCGGTGTCAACAACGGCCCTTGGGTGTCCGCCGATGGTGACAAGGTATTGGCGAATCGATGGCATGACGGACTGAACGCGGGGATAGTCCTGATCCACGATAACGAAGTGCAAGAGATCATCGGCATGGAATCGCCTGAGCCTGGGAGGGCGATCAATGCCTCGGATGATCTTTCGTACATCGTTGGCAGAAGTTCGCTTCCAACAGACTCGGGAGGCTGGGAAACAAAATTCTGGTTCCGGGATGCAGCCAATGGCGTGTTGGAGCTTCCCGCCGCAGAATTCCCGCCGAGGCCCAGCCCCTTGTGTGTATCCAACGATGGCAAGGAAGTTGCTGGTGGTGATCGGACACGTTCTGGCTATTACATCCTTCCCCGGGCTGTGCGCTGGATTTTGCCGAATCTTCCCCGTCAGATAACGGATACCCAAGGCGTCTACCTGACAGAGCCAAGTGTATGTAGTGGCGATGGAGACATCGTGTATGGATACATGCCACAGAGGTTCAATGCCACTTTGCAGAACTATGTCACGCCATCATTTCTGAGGCGAAACGGTTCCAGTGGAAATCTTGGGCGGATATCCCCTCCCGAATACAGTCCGATGGGTTGGCTTTACAGAATCGAGCATACCTCCGTCGATGGCACAGTTGCAGTGGGGTGGTATGGCCACCCCACTGAGCGGCAGCTGGATGGGATGATGGTGGCCGGCGGGTTGATGTGGACTCAGGACACCGGCCTCGTATTGATACCGGACGTGTTGCAGCAACTGGAG
>JAEXRB010000312.1 GCA_023438325.1 Pseudomonadota bacterium
GTCGTCGGCCAGCAGTGCATCGGCCAGGCGCAGGCGATTCTGCACCGTGGGCGACAGATCGAAAGCCTCGCGTGCTTCACGCAGTTCGCGGCCCGGATCCCGCGTTTGGCGCACTTTGCGCAGCGCACGTCTGGCGCCTCGGTTGTTGCGCATTTCCGGGATGAAAACCACGGCGGCGTAGACGATGCTGCCGAGCAGCGGAAACATGAAAAGAATGAACAGCCAATACATCTCGCGCCCGGTGCGCAAGGCGTGGATGGCAAAGATCACCGCGATGATGACGTGCAGCCCGATGCCGAGAATGTGCATGCGATTTCCCGTGTCGCTCAGAGCACGATGCCTTCGCGCGCGGCGATGGTGTGCACGTCTTTGTCGCCGCGCCCGGAAAGGTTGCAGAGCACGATGCCGTCTTTCGGAAGTTCGCGCGCCAGTTTGATGGCTTGTGCCAGTGCGTGACTGGATTCGAGCGCCGGCAGGATGCCCTCGGTGCGGCATAGCAGGTGAAATGCTTCCAGCGCCTCGTCATCGGTGATGCCACGGTACTCGGCACGTCCGGTGTCCTTCAGGAAGCTGTGCTCGGGGCCGACGCCGGGGTAATCCAGACCGGCGGAAATCGAATGGGTTTCGATGATCTGTCCATCGTCGTCGCACAATACGTAGGTGCGATTGCCATGCAGCACGCCGGGCCGCCCGGCGGAGAGCGAAGCGGCGTGGCGGCCCGTGGCGATGCCATCGCCTGCCGCTTCGGCGCCGACGATGCGAACGGCGTGGTCGTTGAGGAAGGCATGGAACAGGCCGATGGCGTTGCTGCCTCCGCCCACGCAGGCAGTGATCGCATCCGGCAGGCGACCATACTGGGCCAGCATCTGCGCGCGCGCCTCGCGCCCTACCACGGCGTTGAAATCACGCACCATCGCAGGGTACGGATGCGGGCCGGCGACGGTGCCGATGATGTAGAAGGTGTCGCGCACGTTCGTCACCCAGTCGCGCATTGCCTCGTTCAGCGCATCCTTGAGCGTGGCCGAGCCGCTCGTCACCGGCACCACCTTCGCGCCGAGCAAGGTCATGCGGTAGACGTTGATCTTCTGGCGCTCGATGTCGGTCGCGCCCATGTAGACCACGCATTCCAGCCCGAGCCTTGCTGCCACCGTGGCGCTGGCCACGCCGTGCTGGCCGGCGCCGGTTTCCGCGATGATGCGGGCCTTGCCCATGCGCTGCGCCAGCATCGCCTGGCCGACGGTGTTGTTGATCTTGTGCGCGCCGGTGTGATTGAGATCCTCGCGCTTGAGCAGGATGCGCGCGCCGCCAATCTTCTCGCTCAATCGTTGCGCGAAATAGATCGGGCTGGGGCGGCCGACGTAATCGCGCAGATCGGCATCCAGCTCGGCGATGAAGGCTGGGTCGTTGCGGTAACGCTCCCACGCAGCGGTGAGCTCCTCCAGCGGCTTCATCAGGGTTTCGGCGACGAAGCTGCCGCCGAACGGGCCGAAGTGGCCACGGGCGTCGGGATAAGTGGTGTAGTCGGGGAGATTGGACGGGTTCATCGGCGGATACGGCGTTGGGAGGCGGTCAGTCTAATGGCGGCAGAGGGTTTGGATAAGCCATAAAATCGCCGCAACACGTCAGGAAAACTCACATGATGGCTGCCCACTCCCTGCCTTCGCTGAACGCATTGCGCGCCTTTGAAGCCGTCGTGCGACGAGGCAGTGTCAGCCTTGCCGCGGACGAACTGCATGTGACCCATGGTGCGATCAGCCGTCATATCCACGCGCTGGAAGATGAGCTGGGATGCCGCTTGTTCCAGCGCAAAGGGCGAGGACTCAGCCCTACTTCCGCCGGATTGCGTCTGGCCGAAGCCGCCGGCGCGGCTTTCACGCAACTGCGCGATGTCTGCACCCGCCTGCGCGACGATGCCGCGCAGGCGCCGCTGGTGCTGGGTTGCGCCGCCAGCGTGATGGCGCGCTGGATCATCCCGCGCCTGGCGCAACTGGAGCGTGACCTGCCACACCTGCGCCTGCATCTTTCACCGCAGGAAAATCTTCCCGATGCCGAACTTGCCGGCATGGATGCCGCGCTGCTGCTGGCTGCACCGCCGTGGCCCGCAAGTTGGGTGGCGCATGAACTGGCCCCCGAGCGCATCGGCCCGGTGCTGGCGCCGCATCACCCCGCTGCGGCCACGTTGGCCCACGCCGCACCGCAGGCGATCACGCAGCAGTTGCTGCTGCACACCACGTCGCGCCCGCAAGCGTGGCCGGGCTGGGCGCAGCGCCACGATCTGGATGCCGCCGAACTGCGCTACGGCACCGGTTTCGCGCATCTGTACTACTTGCTCGAAGCGGCCGTCGCCGGCCTTGGCATCGCGATTGCACCCGAGCCGCTGGTGCGCGAGGACATCGCAGCGGGGCGCTTGATCGCACCGTGGGGTTTCGTTGAAACCGAGGCGCACTGGGTGCTGTGCACCCGGCGCGGGTATGCAGACCCGCGCGTTCAGGAGTTGGCGGCATGGATGACACATGCCCTTGCTGCGCACGCCGGCTCGCCCTAGGTCGAATGGACGCGCGGCACGCAGGTCGGCACTGTGTCGGAATGTGATTTGACACCTTCCATCACGCTATGCAGATCGCGCTGCTCTCCGACATCCACGCCAATCGACAGGCTTTCCAGGCCTGTCTGGCCGCAGCCGAGGCGGCTGGCGCGGAGCAGTTCGTGGTGCTCGGCGACATCGTCGGCTACGGCGCCGATCCTGCGTGGTGCGTGGAAAAAGTGCAGGAGATGCAGGTGCACGGCGCGATCGTGGTGCAGGGAAACCACGATGCTGCCGTCGCCGCCACCGGGCCTGACCTCTCGATGCAGAGCGTGGCAGGGCAGGCCGTGAACTGGACTCGCACGCAACTGGATGCCTCGCAGCGACAATGGCTCCAAGGCCTGCCGCTCGACTGCCGCGATCAAGATCGCTACTACGTCCACGCCGACGCCAGCGCGCCAGAGCGCTGGTTGTATGTGGAAGATCCGGACGATGCGCGCACGCACTTCGATGCCTGCCCGTCGCGCCTGTCGTTCTGCGGTCACGTGCATCGGCCCGCGCTTTACAGTCAGGTGCCCGGCGAAAAGCGCATCAACCGCTTCGCCCCGAGCACCGATTACCCGCTGCCACTGCTGCCGCGCCGCCACTGGCTGACCGTGCTGGGTTCGATCGGGCAGCCGCGCGATGGCGACCCGCACGCCGCATGGTGTCTGCTCGATACCGCACGCGATGAGCTTCGCTTCATGCGCACGCCTTACGACATCGACGCCGCCATGGGCGCGATTCGTGCCGTCGGCCTGCCGGACATACTCGCCCAGCGACTGGCGGGAGGCTATTGAGGTGAGCGCCGGTGTGTTCAAGGTGCAACCGGGGGCCGTGCTTGATGGTTTCACCATCGAGGAGTTGCTGCACATCGGAGGCATGGCGAAGCTGTGGCGTGTCAGCCATCCGGGGCACGATGGCGCGCTTTTGATGAAGATGCCGATGATGCGCGAGGGCGACGATCCAGCTGCCATCGTCGGTTTCGAAATGGAGCAGATGATCCTGCCGCGGCTCGATGGCCCGCACGTGCCGCGTTTCATCGCCAATGGTGATTTTTCGGTGCAGCCGTATCTGGTGATGGAGCGGGTGATCGGCACCTCGCTGCTGCCGATGCTCGAACGCCTGCCGCTGCCTGCCGATGAATTGAGCGTGCTCGGTGCACGCATCGCCAACGCGCTGGCCGATCTGCATCGCCAGCATGTGGTTCACCTGGACGTGAAGCCCTCCAACATCCTGCTGCGCGAGGACGGCCATATCGTGTTGATCGATTACGGGCTGGCGCGTCACATGCAGTTGCCGGATCTGATGCACGAGGAGTTTCGCCTGCCTTACGGCACCGCGCCGTACATGGCGCCCGAGCAGGTGATGGGCAATCGCAACGATTTCCGCAGTGACCAGTTCGCGCTCGGCGTGCTGTTGTATTTCTTCGCGACCGGGACGCGCCCGTTCGGCGATCCGCAGACGCTCGGAGGCTTGAAGAAACGTCTCTGGCGCGATCCGCCGCCACCGCGGGCATTGCGCCCCGATCTACCGCCGGCATTGCAGGAAATCATCCTGCGCTGTCTGGAAGTGAACCCGGCGAATCGTTATCCGGGCATGTCGCACCTGGCGGCGGATCTTTCCGATCCGGCCAGCGTCGTGCTCACGGCCCGCGCGGAAAAAGTACGCCGCGATCCGTGGCTGGCTGCGTTAAGGCGACGCTTCGATATGCCGGATCAATTCCACGGCAAACCGCAGGCCGCCCTGCAGCGGCTGTCGCAGGCGCCCATCGTGGTGGTGGCCATCGACCTGTCCGAAGGTTCCGAATCATTGGCGCAGGCCTTGCGCCTCACCGTGCGGCGCCAGCTCGACAACGCCCCGCAAGCGCGTGTGGCGTGCGTCAACGTCATCAAGACCCACCGCATTGCACTCGACAGTTCGCTCGACGAAGAAGGCCGCAACAAGCGTGCGCATCGCCTTGCGCAATTGCGCCAGTGGGCCGCGCCACTGGGAGATGTCGCGCTCACCTGTCATGTGTTCGAAGCCGTTTCCCCGGCCGAGGCGATTCTGGATTACGTGCGTGCCAATCCTGTCGATCACATCGTCATGGGTGCGCGCGCTGCCTCCACGCTGCGCACCCTGCTGGGCACCGTTTCAGGCCAGATCGCCGCGCATGCGCCGTGTACCGTGACCGTGGTGCGGGAACGGGTGGCGAGCTGAGCTGCATCAGCTCGCCAGTGCACGCAATGTTTGTGCCGGGGGCACGCGGGCGATGCGTCGCGTTGCGATCAGGCCCGCCACGGTGACGATGAACACGCCGAGCGCGCCACCACTCAACGCCACGCGCCAGTCCGGTGCCCAGGGTTGTTCGAAAACCCGCACCGCGATCACCCCGGAAATCACGCTGGCGGCGATCGCGGCCACCAGTCCGGCGATGGCGCCGATGGCGATGAACTCGGAAGCATGTGCAAGACGCAGTTGCACAGTGCGCGCGCCCAGCACGCGCATCACGCCGCCTTCGAGCAGGCGTTCGTCCTGACTGGCGCTGATCGCTGCCAACAGCACCAGCACGCCTGCCAGCAAGGTGAAATAGAACACGTACTCCACCGCGCCGGCGACCTGATCGGCGGTGCTGCGCACTTGATCGATCACCGCATCGATGTCGATGACCGAGAGGTTCGGGTAGGCCTCCACCAGCGCGCGCGTCAGGGCCGGATCACCACGCGCCACGCGGGCCGAAGTGATGTAGCTGGCGCTGTGTGCATCGAGCGGGCCGACGGGTGTTTCCACGAAGAAGTTCGGGCGGAAACTTTCCCAGTCCACCCGCCGCAGGCTGGTGATCGGCGCTTCGAAATGACTGCCGGCAATGTCGAATCCCACCACATCGCCGATCTTCCAGCCAAAACCTTCGGCCATGCCTTGCTCCACCGAAAATTGCGGCGAGGTATCGTCCGGCGACCAGAAGGTTCCGCGGGTGATGCTGTTGTCGCTTTCGCGCAGGCGTGCCACCGAGCTGAGATTGAATTCACGCTCGGCCAGTCGCTGCGCACGTTCGCCACGCGCTGCAAAAGTTTCGCCGGACACAGGTTCGCCGTTCACGCTGACCAGCCGCGCACGCACCATCGGATACAGCTCCGGTGCCTGTTCGCCGTGGTGTTGCAGGATGCGGCGTACGCCATCGAGTTGATCGGGCTGCACGTTGATGATGAAGCGATTGGGCGCATCTTCGGGGAACGATTGCTGCCAACGGCCGAGCAGATCGGTACGCACCAGCGTCAACAGCAGGATCGCCATCAGGCCCAGGCCGAGTGCGGCGATCTGCGCCACGCTTGCGGCGCGGCGCCGGCTCACGTTCGCCAGCCCGTAACGCCACGGCCCGCGCATCCGCGTGCGCAAGCGGGAGAGCGCGGCGACCAGCGCCAGCGCCAGCGCGGCGAGCACCGCGAACGTGCCGGCGATACCGCCGAGCATGGTCAGGGCCAGCGTGGGCGAGCCGGCTTTCCACCACAGCAGGGCCGCGATGCCGGCCAGTCCGGCCAGCGTCGCCAGCCATGCGCCGGGTTCTGACGCGCCGATGTCGCGTCGCAGGACGCGCAACGCCGGCACACGACGCAAGGCGATCACGGGTGGAGCCGCAAACGCCAGCAGCACCACGAAACCCACGGCAAACCCCTGCACCACGGGCAGCCAGCCGGAGGACGGAATCGCCACGCCCATCACCTTCGCCAGCCAGTCGCCGAGCAGGGATTGCACCGCCCAGCCGCCCAGCACGCCGAGGCTGCAACCGATCACGCCGAGCAGTACCAATTCGCCGATGTGGATCATGGAAATCATGCGTTGGCTGGCACCGAGGCAACGCAGTACGGCGCAGCCATCCAGATGGCGTGCGCTGTGTCTGCGTGCTGCCATCGCCACTGCAATCGATGCCAGCATCACCGCCACCAGCGAGGCCAGGCCGAGGAAGCGATCCGCGCGATCCAGTGCGCGCCGTACTTCCGGGCGCGCATCGGCCACGGTTTCCAGGCGCTGGCCGCGCTCCAGCTGGCCCTGCATTGCATCGACGAAACGCTGCGCCGCGCCGTCATCGGACGCGACGATGAAGCGATAGGCGATGCGGCTGCCTTCCTGCACCAAGCCGGTGGCTTGGATCTCGTCGAGCCGGATGAACACGCGCGGGGCGACGTTGAAATAGTCCATCGCCGCATCCGGCTCCTGCGCCACCAGCGCAGCGACACGCAAGTCCGAACGTCCCAGTCGCACGCTGTCGCCAACGGACACGTCGAGCAGTTCGGCGCCGGCGCGGGTCAGCCAGACCGTGCCGGGTTGCGGAAGATCGGTGTTGTCCTGCTCGCCATCGCCGGCATCGATGCGATAGCGCCCGCGCAGCGGGAAGCCATCGCCCAAGGCGCGCACTTCGGAAAGGCTGAGACCTTCGCTAGCGCGCAACATGCTGCGGAACGACCAGGTTTCGGTTTGGCGAAGTCCGATGTCGTGCGCCAGCTTGCGAGGCACATCACCGATGGCGGTATCCGAACGCAGCACCACATCGCCGCCGAGCAGGCGATTGGCTTCCAGCGCCAGCGCGCGTTCGGCGCGTTCGGTGACGAAGCTGACCGCCGTCACCGCCATCACCGCCAACGCCATCGCGGCCAGCAGCACCCGCACATCGCCGGCACGCAGGTCGCGGCGCAGGAAGCGCCAGGCCAGTCGCCAGCCGGTCATGCCGTCACCAGCCGGCCTGCATCGATGTGCAGCACCCGATCACAGCGCGCCGCCAAGGCCGGATCGTGCGTCACCAGCACCAGCGTGGTGCCCGATTCGGTATTCATGCGGAACAGCAGGTTCACCACGGCTTCGCCGGTATGGGTGTCGAGATTGCCGGTGGGTTCGTCGGCGAACAGTACGTCCGGTCGCGCCACGAACGCGCGCGCCAGCGCCACGCGTTGCTGCTCGCCGCCGGAAAGCTGGCGCGGATAGTGATGGAGGCGTGCACCGAGGCCGACTTCTTCCAGAATCGCCTTGGCTGGCGTGCGTGCATCGCGCTCGCCGCGCAGTTCCAGCGGCAGCATCGCGTTTTCCAGTGCGGTGAGCGAAGGCAGCAACTGGAAGGCCTGGAACACGAAGCCGACGCGTTCGCCACGCAGTTTGGCGCGGCCATCTTCGTCCAGCCCTGCGAGCGAGGCGCCGGCCAGTTCCACATCGCCACTGCTGGGCACATCCAACCCGGCGAGCAGGGAAAGCAGGGTGGATTTGCCGGAGCCTGAAGCGCCGCCGATGGCCACGCGCTCGCCCGCCGCAATCGAAAACGACACCCCTTCCAGTATTGTTAACTGGCCCGAAGGCAGACTCA
>JAEXRB010000002.1 GCA_023438325.1 Pseudomonadota bacterium
CGGTGCGCCAGGGCTTGTCCGGATCGAGGCCGCGGAATCCAACCGAGGCCATCGGATCGGGCAGGGCACCTGCGGGAAGGATCCTCGCTTCGGCGGCCTGGGTTTCGAAGTCCATGGCCCGCAGCTCGGGGTTGTGTTCCAGAACCCAGGTGCGGATCGACTCGAGGCTGTGCCCCGGGATGGGTTCGGTGGCGGTCGCGGGCAGCGCCAGCGTCCACAAGCCGCCGGCGAACACGCAGGCAAGCAGGTGCCGGAGCAGTGGCCGACGGCGGAACAGCGGGTAAGGGTGCAGGCGCCTGGCCTGCATCGGGTCGAACAGGGATGCCATATCAGTGTCCTTGGGCCGACGCGACGCAGGTCGCTCGGACGAGGCAGAACACATGCCGTGACGCGCACGGCACGAACGCACAGCACTGCGCCGCACAGAGGCGTGCGGAGCAGTCAGCGTTCGGGCATCAGAGCAGCAGGAGAGCCGCTGGATGGGCGGTGGGGCGGTGCCAGGCGGGCCTGGGGGGCGATTCCACCCAGCTGGGCGTGACCCCTGGGCCGGCATCGGCGACCTCGGCCACGACGAACCAGGAGACCCACGCTCCGACAAACAGCGGCGGGACCGGTGGGATGCGCCCACTGTCGGCCGAAATACCCCCCTCGCTGCAGTGCGCGGCACACACCGCCCTGTCCGCCGAGGGAAGCTCCGCGTCGCAGCCGTGGCCGGGGTCGTGGGGGGTATCCGCGCCGGCCGCGACTGCGGCGGCGGGTGTGCCCGGAAGATCCAGGCAGCCGCCATGGCTGGCCAGCGCGAACTGGGACCAGAGCAATGCCGCCATCGCGAGGAGGGCGGTGCGCTGGAACCAGCTACGGTGACGACGGCGGATCATGGCTTGAGTTTACCTTTTGCTCGGTCAGATGCAACTGATCCAGATCAATCCCCCGGGCAGATCGGGTGACTGGACCGGTATGGCCGCTTTCGGTGTCGCCGAAACCGGAGCCGACCCGGCCAGGCGAAGCGCGCGGGCCACAACCGACACCTAGCTCAGTCTCATGGCGAGCGCCGCAACCATCGGGCTCAGCGGGATCCCCGAGCGCGAGTAGAGCGCGCCGGCGGCGGCCGGAACCAGCTTCAGGCTGATCGCTCGTCCGGGTACCCAGCCTCACTGAGCGCTGAGAGGAACGCGCCCCCGTCCATGTCGCTATCGACCCTCACCTGACGCGTCGGTGGGTCGGTTTCGATGCGGGCTTGGGGGTCCACACTGAGCAGTGCCTTCTTGACGGACTTGGCGCAGCCGCCGCATATCATGTTTGGAATGTGGAAACGAAGCATCTTGATCTCCTGATCGACTGTGGTGTCGGATCAATATGGGGTTTGACAGCGTGGCAAGGTCAATCGGCTATCAGCAGAATGTTTGCAAGCTGCTCACGGCTGGCCGACAACGGCGCCGAGAACTCTTGCGAATGCACGTCCGACCACGAATGAGTCATCTGACGCCGCGGTTACGCGAGGAGGCGGGCGTGTCGACTCCGAACAGAGGCGTCCTGTGTGGAGTCTGCGGACGCGAGTCCACCGCGGCGGTTGGCTCAGCCAGATCCGCAAGGATCGGGCAGTCCGGCCGATCATCGCCGTGGCAGTGATCGGCCAGATGTTCGAGCGTTTGCACCATCGCCTGTAGTTCGCCGATCTTCGCCTTCAGTCCGGCGGCATGGGTAAGCGCCATCGCCTTCACGTCGGCGCTCGCGCGGTCACGGTCGCGCCACAGGACCAGCAGTTCCGAGATCTGTTCGACCGAAAAGCCAAGGTCGCGTGCGCGACGTATGAAGCGAAGGCTGTGGGCGTCAGGCGAGCTGTAATGTCGGTAGCCAGCATCAGAACGAACAGCTTTCGGGATCAAGCCAATCTGTTCGTAGTAGCGAATCATCTTTGCCGAGACGCCGGAAAACCTGGCTGCTTCACCGATATTCATCATTCTTTTCTCCTGGTCAGCCAAGGGTGATTGGTGCTTCGCCCCGGGATCAATGCTCATCCACCAGGCGCGACTGGGGCGATGCCGCACCGCTCCCCGGCATGTCGGCACGGGTTTCGACCGTCATGGGTGCCTGGAAGCGCTTGAGCCGAAGCGCGTTGCCGAGCACGAAGACACTGGAGAGGGCCATCGCGGCCGCCGCGAAGATCGGCGAAAGCAACATGCCGTTCACCGGGTAGAGCACACCCGCCGCGACAGGGATCAGCACGGCGTTGTAGGCAAAGGCCCAGAACAGGTTCTGCTTGATGTTGCGGATCGTCACCTGGCTGAGCGCGATGGCATTCGTCACGCCACGCAGGTCGCCCGACATCAGCACCACGTCAGCGGCCTCGATCGCCACATCGGTTCCCGTGCCGATGGCGAGCCCGACGTCCGCTTCGGCCAGCGCTGGCGCGTCGTTGATGCCGTCACCCACGAAGGCGACCCGCGCGCCATGGATCCGGAACTTCTTCAGCGCCGCGACCTTGCCGTCGGGCAAGACCTCGGCCGCGACTTCATCGATGCCGAGCTGCCTGGCGATCGCTGCAGCTGTCGCCGCATTGTCGCCGGTGATCATCGCGACCTTGAGTCCGAGCGCGTGCAGCGCCTTGATCGCCTCGGGCGTGGTCTCCCTGATGGGATCGGCCACCGCGATCACCGCCGCAAGCCGGCCGTCGATCGCGGCATAGAGCGGACTCTTGCCCTGTTCGCCGAGACGCTGGGCGACAGACAGGAAGTCCGCCACATTAATGCCGAGCTGCGTCATGAACCGGTCCGCGCCGACCGCGACGGTACGACCGGCGACCTTGGCCGACACGCCGAAACCCGGTGTTGCCTCGAAGCCCCCGACGGGTGCGAGCGTGATGTCCCGCTGCTTGGAGGCGTCGACGATCGCTTCTGCGATCGGGTGCTCGGAGCGGGTCTCGACCGCGGCGACAAACGCCAGGACTTCGTTGTAGTCGAAGCCTTCGGCAGGCACCAGGTCGGTCAGCTCCGGGCGCCCCTTGGTCAGCGTGCCGGTCTTGTCGAGCGCGATGACACTCACATCGCGCAGCGCCTGCAAGGCCTCGCCCTTGCGGAAGAGAACGCCGAGCTCGGCCGCGCGGCCCGTCCCGACCATGATCGAGGTCGGCGTGGCCAGCCCCATGGCACAGGGACAGGCGATGATGAGCACCGCGACCGCATTGACGAGCGCGAAGGACAGCGCGGGCTCCGGTCCGAAGGCCAGCCAAACAAGGAAGGTCAGCGCGGCCCCGGCCATCACTGCCGGGACGAACCACATGGTGACCTTGTCGACCAGCGCCTGGATCGGCAGCTTGGAACCCTGCGCTTCCTCGACCAGGCGGATGATCTGCGCGAGCACCGTGTTCGCGCCGATCCTCGTCACGCGGAAACTGAAAGCGCCGGTCTTGTTGATCGTGCCTCCGACGACATCGGCGCCCACCCCCTTCGATACGGGGACCGGCTCGCCGGTGATCATGCTCTCGTCGACATAGGAGGCGCCCTCGACGACCTCGCCGTCCACCGGAATCTTCTCGCCCGGACGAACCAGCACGACGTCACCGGTCGCCACCTGATCGAGCGGAATTTCGACCGTATCGCCGTTGCGCTCGACGCGCGCGGTCTTGGCCTGGAGTCCGACCAAGCGCTTGATCGCCTGTGAGGTTCGCCCCTTGGCGCGCGCCTCCAGCGAGCGCCCGAGCAGGATCAGGGTCACGATGACCACGGCGGCCTCGAAATAGACGTTGGCGGTGCCCGGGGGCAGCACGTCGGGGACGAAGGTCGCGACGACTGAATAGCCGTACGCGGCCGCCGTGCCAACCGCGACCAGTGAATTCATGTCGGGGGCAGCGCGCAGCAACGCTGGTACGCCCTTGCGGAAGAAGCGTAGCCCCGGACCAAACAGCACGAGGGTGGCGAGCGCGAACTGGATATACCAGTTCGTCTGCTGACCCAGGACCCCCATCACCCAATGATGCATGGCGGGAATCAAGTGGGACCCCATCTCGAGGATGAAGACTGGCAAGGTGAGGACGGCGGCAATGGTCAAAGCCCGCCGCAGCCCCCGTGCCTCGCTCTCACGGCGCTCGGCGTCATGATCGCCTGCACTTGCCGTATCGACGGACAAGCGGCGGGACTTGTAACCCGCCTGTTCGACCGCCGCTTCAAGGTCCACCGTGGAAACGACCCCGGCAAGGTGGCGCACCCGCGCGCGCTCGGTCGCCAGGTTGACGTTGGCTTCGAGCACGCCCGGGATCTGTGCGAGCGCCTTTTCGACCCGGCCCACGCACGACGCGCAGGTCATGTCCTCGATCGCGAGCTCGGTGGTCTCTTCGCGCACCGTGTAGCCGGCACTCTCGATGGCGCGAACCGCAGCCCGCGGATCGGCCAGGCCAAAGAAGGTGAGGTCGGCACGTTCGGTGGCGAGATTGACCGCGGCTGTCTGGACGTGAGGGATGGCTTTCAACGCGCGCTCGACGCGGCCGACGCACGAGGCACAGGTCATGCCCTCGATCGGCAGGCTCAAACGGGTGGCGACGCGCTTCGGTGGATCGAGGACCGCGTGGATGGGAGCGGAGGTCATGGAACTAGCTCTTCAGCGAGGACGTGGTACCAAGCTTAAAGATTGCCACGATGGCAAGGTCAAGGACTGAGGCGGCCCGACAGCTCGGCACGTGCTACCCGCGCGGCCAGGCCGCTGCGTTCCTCGCGCGCCTGACTCAGGCTGCGCCGGAGCTCCTCTTCGCCCAGTTCGCGCTCCAGCTCGGACTTCACCGAATGCCATTGCGCGCGCGCGCGCCGGACCCACAGGCCGGCGAACCTTGCAGCGTTCGGCAGGCGCTTGGGGCCCAGCACCACCAGAGCGACCACCGCGATGACGAACAGCTCGGAAAAGCCAATGTCGAACATGCCTTGAGTCGGGCTCGGACCGGAGTCGCGTGCTCAGCGCGGGACACTTTCGTCGTGGTGGCTGCGCT
>JAEXRB010000094.1 GCA_023438325.1 Pseudomonadota bacterium
CTCCCGCGCGCGGGCCGCCAGCGAGTCCTTGGTCAAGAGCTTTTGGGTGGATCACGGGGTCACGCTGGAACAGGTGGGCCTCATGACCGCCGTGAACCTGGGGCTGTGGGGACTGGTGGGCGCGCCGCTGGGCGCGTGGCTGCTCGGCCGCAAGGGGCTGTCCGCGCGCGGCGTGGCGGCTGGAGCGGGCCTCGTCGTGGCGCTGCTGCTGGGCCTGCTGGCCGCGTGCATCCGCAGCGGCTTCGGCATCACCTGGCTGCCCATGCCCGGCATCGAATGGGACTGGGTCTATGTGCTGCTGCCGGCGTTGCAGGCGGTGGCCGACGGTGTGGCGTCGATGGGCTTTTTCACCATCTTCACGCGCGCCGTGGTCGGCCGGCAGCCAGGCACCGATCTCACCCTCGTGATGTGCGCGGAGAGCCTGGGCGGCCTGGTGCTCGGCGCGCTGGCCGGCGCTTCGGCAGCGCGCCTGGGTTACGCGGCACATTTCGCCCTCACCGGCGCGGCCTATGCCGTCTACATCGCCTGGGCGTGGCGTGCGCTGCCGCGCGTGGACGTCCACGGCGCGGATGATCGCGAAACCCAACCGTTCACCGCCGCGCCTGCGCGCGCCCTGCCATGAATGTCGCGACCGTCACCACCGCTGCGCCGCTCGCCACCTGGAGTGAGCTGCTGCATCGCCTGCTGCGCAGCACCGGAGGCGAGGCGGGCGCGCTGCGCGCCAGTCTCGCGGGCCTGGCCGCCGCCGCCGCGGTGCAGGGCTTGGCGCTGGCCTGCGTCTTTCCGATGCTCGCAGCGCTGCTGGGCGGCGCAAACCGCGCGCCCGATGGCGCCGCCGCATCGCGCTGGCTGCTCGCGTTCGCGGCGCTGGCGCTGATCACCTCGGCGTTGCGCTGGCGCGCCCAGGGCTTCGACTTCCATGGCCACATGGCGCGCGCCACCCACGCGCTGCGCACGCGGCTGGGTGAGCAGTTGCGCCGCATGCCGCTGGAAGCCATCCAGGACAAGCGCGCCGGCGAACTCAATGCCGCGCTGCTGGGCAACGTGGACGAGAACTTCAACTACACCCTGACCGTGGCCAACCTGATCGCGCAGGTGGTGGTGATGCCGCCGGTGCTGGCGCTGGCGCTGATGGCAGTGGATTGGCGGCTCGGGCTTGCGCTGCTGCTGGTCTATCCGCCCGTCGTCGCGCTGTACCGCTGGCGCCGCCCGTACCAGGCGCGCGGCATGCGTGCGCTGGAAGACGCGCACCGGCGCGCCAACGCCGACATCGTCGAATACGCGCAGGGCCTGCCGGTGCTGCGCGCCGCGCGCTGCGAGGGCGAAAAGGCCGTCGCGCTGCAGGTCTCGTTCGCGCATGTCGAGCGCGTGCAGACCATCGGTCAGCGCAAGTCCGCCGGGCCGAAGATGATCTTCGCCAGTGTGGTCGAGCTGGGCCTGCTTGCCACGGCCGCAGCGGGCGCGAGCTGGGTGGCCGCGGGCACGCTGGAGCCGGCCCTGCTTGCCGCGTGGCTGGTCGTGCTCGTACGGTTTTCCGAGCCGCTCGCCAACTTCCTCAGCTACACCAACATCGTCGAACTGGTCGAGGTGGCGCTCGACCGGATCGAAGCGCTGCTGGCCGTGCCGCCGCTGCCGCAGCGCGAACCGGTGCGCATGCCGACAAGCTTCGGCGTGCGCTTCGAAGGCGTGCATTTCCACTACGCCGGCCAGGACCCGGCGCGCGACGCACCTGTGCTCAGCGACTTCAGCGCCGACCTCCCGGCGCGCGGCATGACCGCACTGGTGGGCCCCTCCGGCTCGGGCAAGACCACCGTCACGCGTCTCCTGATGCGCCACGCCGACCCGCAGGCCGGCCGCATCCTGATCGGCGGCGTCGATCTGCGCGAGATAAAGCCCGACGTGCTCAATGGCCTCGTCTCCACCGTGTTCCAGGACGTCTACCTGTTCGACGACACGGTCGCCGCCAACATCCGCATGGCCCACCCCGATGCCAGCGACGAGGCGGTGCGCGAGGCCGCCCGCGCCGCGCAGTGCCTGGACTTCATCGAACACCTGCCGCAGGGTTGGGACACGCGCCTGGGCGACATCGGAGCACGCCTCTCGGGCGGCGAACGCCAGCGCATCTCCATCGCCCGCGCCCTGCTCAAGGACGCGCCCATCGTCATCCTCGATGAGCCCACGGCGGCGCTCGACACCGAGAGCGAGCTGGCCGTCCAGCAGGCCATCGACACGCTGGTAGCGAGCCGCACGGTCATCGTCATCGCCCATCGGCTTTCGACCATCGCGGCGGCTGACCGGATTCTGGTCATCGATGGCGGCAGGCTCGTGCAGCAAGGCACTCACGATGAACTCCTGGCGCGGGAGGGGCGCTACCGGGCGATGTGGGCGGCGCAGCAACGGGTGAAGGCCTGGCGGATTCGGTCTGTCGCTTCAGTGGAGAGATGATCTGTCGAGTCCGATTGGAGTGAGGGGCGGGTGTCGTCTAGGAGTCTGTCGGGCTTTCCAGCCTTCCGCCGGGACGATGAGGATCGGACAATCAGCAGCACCCACTGATGTTGATCGCCACCGATGAGCCGCTTCGTTGCCGTTGACCGAGACACCGCGTACCTGCTGCCACCGTCGGTGAACGAATGGTTGCCTGCCAACCACCTGGCGCGCTTCGTGGTGGAGGTCATCGAGCAGTTGGATCTGAGCGCGCTGACCCGGCAGTACGGCGGGCGCGGTTCTGCAGCGCACCACCCGGCAGTGCTGCTGGGCTTGCTGGTCTACGGCTACGCCAGCGGCGTGCATTCGAGCCGCAAGATTGAGCGCGCGACCTACGATTCGGTGGCCTTCCGGTTCGTTGCGGCCAACACGCACCCGGATCACGACACGCTGGCGACGTTCCGGCGGCGCTTTCTCAAGCAGATCGAGGCGCTGTTCGTGCAGGTGCTGGTGCTGGCGCGCGAGATGAAGCTGCTCAAGCTCGGGCACATCGCGCTGGACGGCACCAAGATCGAGGCCAACGCCAGCAAGCACAAGGCCTTGTCGTGGGCGCATGCCAACAGGATCGAAGCGCAACTGCGCCAGGAAGTACAGACCTTGCTGGCGCTGGCCGAGCGCAGCGACACCCAGGCGACGCCCGACGGCATGGACGTGCCGGCCGAGATCGCCCGGCGCGAAGACCGCCTGAGCGCCCTGGCGCAGGCCAAGGCCAAGATCGAGCAGCGAGCGGCCGAGCGCCACCAGCGCGAGCAGCAGGAGTTTGATGCCAAAGTGGCCAAGCGCCAGGCCCAGCGCGAGGCGGGCAAGAAGCCACGAGGCAAGGATCCTGAACCGCCGCAGGCCGGCCCCAAGGACAGCGATCAGGTCAACCTGACGGACGAGCAGTCGCGCATCATGCCGGTCTCGGGCGGGGGCTTCGAGCAAAGCTACAACGCCCAGGCTGGCGTGGACACCGACACGATGCTGGTGGTCACCGCCCATGTCAGCCAGGCCTGCAATGACAAGCGTGAAGTGCAGCCCACGATCGAAGCCGTTCAGGCCCTGCCCGAGGTGCTGGGGCAGGTGCAGTCGCTGATGGCGGACAACGGCTACTGCAGTCAGGCCAATGTGCAGGCCTGCCAAGACGCGGGCATCGCGCCGCTGCTGGCGATCAAGCGCGAGAGTCATCACCTGCCGGTGATGGAGCGCTTCGCCCCGGATGCGCCCACGCCCGAGACGACAGACCCGCTCACGCGCATGGCCCATCAACTGGGCACGCAGGCTGGGCGAGCGCTGTACAAACTGCGCAAGCAGACGGTCGAGCCGGTGTTTGGCATCATCAAACACGTCATGGGCTGGCGCCAGATGAGCATGCGCGGGCTGCACAAGGCCCAAGGCGAGTGGAATCTGGTGACCATGGCGTGGAACATCAAACGCATGCATGCACGTGCTGCGCGGGGCATGAGGGCAGGCAAAGTGCGGCCACATCGCCTCATCAATGCGCGCCAGGCCCGGGACTTGGATCCTCCAGGAACCTCGGCTGCCGCCGATGCCACTCGAACACCGCCTTGCCGGCTCAAAAAACGCAGCGCCTGCCTCAATCAACTGCGCTCAGGCTCAAGCCCGACAGACTCCTAGCCCATGGCATGTGCCTGATCTCGTCAGCGGCGCAATCGGCACCCGGCTCAGAACCAACGTCGAGTGCGTCTGACGTAGGCCTCGTACGCTGCACCAAACTTCGAGCGCAGCCACTGTTCCTCGAAGGCGATGTACCAGTGGTCGACGATGAAGGCAAAGCACCCCGCCAGCAGCAGTCCCAACCCCGAGCCTAGCAGCAGCGCGAGTCCGAAGAGCACGGACGTGAAACCGAGATACATCGGATGGCGGCTGATCGCGAAAACGCCGCTGGTCACCAGGCTGCCCGGCTCGTCAAAGGTGTAGATATTGGTTCGAGCCCTGGCGAACTGCATGCGCGCGCAGGCCAGTAACACCGCGCCCAGCAACAGAGGCAACCAGCCCGCATGATGGTAGGGTGCAATCAGAGGCCGGACCCAGTCCCCAGCCCACAGCGAGTCCAAGGCGAAAATGGCGCAGGAAAATAGCGCGAACAGTACGGGTGGAAGGAGCTTCTTCATGGGTGGGCGTCGGACGGTCGGCAATTCAAGGGAAGGTATCGACACTTTAGGCAGCGCCTGCGCTGCCGCCAACTCGCATGCCGATGGCGTGCTGTTGGGCCCTCGGGCACCGCGCCGCCAGCCGCGGCAACCTCGCTCCGTTGCCACGGTGGACGCGATTCTGGAAGCGTCAACTCGCGTTTTCGAAAGCCGTGGTTACCTGCGGGCGACCACCAACGAAGTCGCCGAGTTGGCGGGCGTGAGCGTCGGCTCGCTGTACCAGTACTTTCCGGACAAGGCCGCGCTGCTGACGGCGCTGCATGAACGCCACATCGAGACGGTGGCATCCGCGATGCTGGAAGCAATGTGCGCACAGAGCGCAACGGATCGGCGCAGCGGTTCGACCTTGGCCGCCGTGGTGCGTAGTTGCGTGCGATTGCACGGCGAGAACCGTCGGCTGCAGCGCTTGTTGCACGAACAACTGCCCCAGCTCGCCTATCCGCGCTCGGAAAGCGACGCCACGACCCGGCTGGCGCGTGCGGTGACCGTTTGGCTGCAGACCGTCAACACCACGTTGGCCGACGACCGTGCGATGCTCGTGTCGAGCACTTTGCTCACGATGGGTGAAAGCCTCGTCCACGCGGCTGTGCTCTCCCCTCCGGCCGGTGTTGCCCAAGCATCGTTGGAGGAGGACATCACACGCGCGCTGCAGGGCTACCTTCATGCCCAGGGGGTCGTGTACACGACGTGAGAGTCAGTCAACTGCTCCCTCGAGTCTTGAGGCCGTTTCGCGGGCTTGAAATGTACCCGCTCCTTGAGAGCATGAATCGTCGGCACATGCCGAAATTCTTAAAGGAGCGAACTCATGACGAACGTAGTCGTCACGGTGCAGGGCGGCCCCGCCGCGCTGCCGACCCTGCTCGGGCAGGGCGCTGCCCGCATCCCGACCGGCGGCAAGATCCGTCCCGGCATCATGGTCCTCACCAGGAAGGCCGCCGAGGTGCCCGGGGCCAGGGAGATCTACAAACAGGGCGTGGCCGAAGGGCACTCGTTCGAGCAGATCGAACGTGCCCTGAAGGAAGCGCTGCCGCAACTCAAGTCACCGCTGGTGCCGCGCAATGTGCCCTGGTTCACCGTCCGGGCGCAGGATTTCCCGAACCCGGAGCTGGCCCGGCAAATCATCGATGCCTACGGCGAGGACCGCGGCCAAGGAAGGCGCCTGTACCGCTTTCCCGTCGTCTTTCCAGCCGACCACTGGCAGAGCGTCATGCCCCACGAGTTGGCTGCCTGGGGCACCCATGAGAAGCGTTTCTGGTCGCAGTATTCGGCCGACGGCCAGATGCGCCACTGCATGCGCCATGCGCCGATCCCTTTGGACCAGACCGGGCGGCGCACGATCCGCATCTTCGGTGGGCGCAAGACGATGCTGCGCGAAGACAACGGCGGTATCTGCAATCCGGAATCCTGCCCCGAGTACCAGGCGCGCCAGTGCAATCTGACCGGCCGCTTCCTTTTCTTCATCCCAGGCATCCGCACCATCAGCGCGCTGGAACTGCCGACGACGAGCTTCTACGCGATGAGCAACGCGATCCAGCGCTTCCAGGCCATCGGCCACATGCGGGGCGGCCGGATCTCGGGGTTTCTTGGCCGCTCGCGCGAGACTTTCCACATCACCAAGGTGCTGCGCGATGTGCCGCATATCGACGAGAGCGGGCGCGCCGTGCGCGTGCCGCAGTGGATCATCGAGTTGGAGGCGCCGATCGATGTGACCGCACTTTTGCGCGATGGTGAGGATACGGAGGCGGCCATCATGCAGGCGAGCCGGGCCGAGCAGGTGTTGGAAGGTGTGGTGGCCACCCATCCCGTCGAGGAGCCCGACAAGCCCGTCGCAGGCGCTGCGAAGGCCGCGGCCGAGGCCGTCGAAACACCCATGCGGCCAGGCAATCCCACGCTCGAGCAGTTGCTGGGGCGGGCCGAGGCCATGGGCCTGGATGCGCGGCGCTTCCAGCAGTACGCCGATCGGCGCTGGGGGCGTGGCTGGAAAATCAACCTCCACGGTCGCGGCCGTGCCTGGGACGAAATGGAGCGCTTCGCCAACGATCCGGAAGGCTACGCCGACAAGATCGACTGCGCCTTAGGCGCCGTGGCCGGGAGGGTTTGACCATGCGCATCGCTCATTTTTCCGATCTGCACTACGGCGCGGAGACGTTGGAAGAAGCCGACCGTTGCTTCGGCGCGGCCATCGATCGCGCGATTGCCGAGGACGTCGAGGCTGCCGTCATCTCGGGGGACGCTACCGACCATGGCCTGGACCTGCACGAACCCGCCACGCGGCGGCTGTGCGCCCAGGTGCGCCGCCTGGCCGACCATTGCCCCGTGCTGATGCTGCAAGGGACTTTCTCGCACGAGCCGCCCGGTACGCTCGCCGTGTTCGCTTTGCTGGGGGCACGCCATCCGGTCCATGTGGCCGACCGGATCGAACAGGTGGCGTTGACGGCGGGCGGCGAATGGCTACCCTCTGCCGGCTGGCGTTTCGAGGCCGTGCCGCCCGGTGCTCGGGCACTGCTGACTTGCGTGCCGACCATCAACAAGGCCGTGGTGGCCGCGACCGTCGGTGCCGCCGAAGCGGCGCAGGCCATCGGCGAACACCTGGCCCTGCTGCTGCGGGGCTTCGCGCCGACCAACCGGCTGGCGAGGGCGCGCGGTGTGCCGACGATCGCCGTGTCCCACGGCACGGTGTTCGGCAGCATGAGCGAACATGGCGTGCCGATGGCGGGCTTCGACCACGAGTTCACCACTGGCGTGCTGTTCAGCGCCGAGACCCAGGCCGTGATGCTGGGCCATATCCACCGGCACCAATGCTGGGAACAGGACAGTGGGGCCGGCCGCCAGTGCATCGCCTACGCGGGCTCCATCGGCCGGTTCCACTATGGCGAGCCGGGCGATAAGGGTTTCCTGCTGTGGGAGGTGGCGCCCGAAGACGCGGTGTGCGCGTTGATACCAACGCCGGCGCGCCGCACCATCGACATCGTTTTCGAGGGGCGGCCCGACCTGGAGGCCCTGCGCGAAGCCGCGGCCAGCCATGGCATCGAAGGGGCGCATGTGCGCGTGCGCTGGACGGTGGCGGATGAAGACCGCCATGCGGTTGATCGTGCGGCCATTGCCAGGCTGCTCGCGGGCGCGGCACAGACGAAACTCGAAGGGCGGATCGTGCCGATCGTGTGCGCGCGGGCGCCGGGCATCAGCCAGTTGGCCTCGTTGGCCGACAAGGTGCGGCGCTGGGCGGAGTTGGCCGCAGTCGACCCGGCTTGTGTTCTCGAA
>JAEXRB010000038.1 GCA_023438325.1 Pseudomonadota bacterium
GTTCAGACCTTGGCCGAGGGCATCGGCATTGATGATCTGAATGGTCGCGGCGGAAGCATCGGTGGCGACGAAGGTCAGTGCGAAGGCGAGCAGGGAGCTGAGCAGGCGATTCATCACCTTTACTCCCAGGCCGTGGCATCGGTGTCGCGCAGACGCTCGTGCGCGCGCTTGTCGAGCAGCGTGTGCTCGGTTTCCATGCAGGAAATGCGAACCCGTCCATCTCCGCCGATGTGGGCGAACAGCCCGTGAGCGGACTGTTCCAGCGCGATGGACACACTGCCATCCGGATGTACGGTGCGGGCAGGTTTGCGGGCGGGTGCGGTTTTTTTCGCGTGGACGGCATCGGACGAAGGCCCGGCCAAAACAGCAAAAGGACTGGCGGTGGCCAGCAAGCCGGCCAGCAAAGCGAACGGGGAACGGGTGGACATGACGGAACCTCCCTGGCTCAGGATGCGGCGACGAGTGTCGCCGTCATCCTTCAAGGCGCAAGGTGGTGCGAAATCGGCTCAGTCGCCCCGCCGCATGATCATGATGCCGCTGCCGAGGATGTGGTCTGGAGCGCGGCTTTGGCGGTGCTTTACGGGAAGCAGGTGATGTATCGGGATTTCACGCACCCTTGTCGGCATCGTTGAATGTTTTCGGTTCCCACAGCTCCACTTTGTTGCCATCCGGATCCATGATCCAGGCGAACTTCCCGTTTTCGTGGGACTCGGGGCCGGCGACGATTTCCATGCCTTCGTTGCGTAACTGGTGGATCAGCGCGTCCAGGTCATCGACGCGGTAGTTGATCATGAAGGTCGAATCGCTGGGGCTGAACCACTGGCTTTCCCTTCCTGCCACGTGCCACACCGTGAGTCCCTTGTCTTCGGCGGTATCGTCCGGCCATCGCAGTACTGCGCCACCCCAGCCCTCCAGCGGCATGCCCAGGTGTTTCTGATACCAGGCGGCGAGCGCGACGTTGTCGCTGCGGCTCTTGAAGAAGACCCCGCCGATTCCCGTGACTCTGGCCATTTTTCGTCCTTTTTCGGCGGATTGAAGCGGTGTGGATGCGGGTGGCGATGGAATCAGCGCGAGGGCAAATCCAGCAACTGCGGATCCAGTCGTGTTTCGAACCAGGTCAAACCCCAGTGCAGATGCGGGCCGGTGGCACGTCCGGTGGCACCGACGCGACCGATGACATCGCCTTGTTCCACACGCTGGCCGGGTTTCACGTCGACCCTGGAAAGATGCAGGAAATTGGAGCCGACGCCGTGGCCATGGTCGATCAGGACGGTGCCGCCGGTGAGGTAGAGATCGGGCTCGGCGAACACGACGAGGCCGGCGGCAGGCGCCTTGATCGAGGTGCCTTGCGGCGCGGCGATGTCGGTGCCCGAGTGTGGTGCGCCGGGGCTGCCGTTGTAGATGCGCTGGCGGCCGAAGCGGCCACTGATGCGGCCTTCCAGCGGCCAGATGAAACCGGCAAACACATCAGGGCGGTCGTCATCGCGTTTGCGCTGGGCCGCGACGGCGGCTTGCTCGCGCGCGATGCGGGCGGCGATCTCGGGCGGCGGATCGACGGTTTTCTGTGGCACCCCGGTGACGCGCTCCACCGGCCAGTCACGTTTCTTGATGGCGATGTCGATGCGCTCGCGGGTGCCGTCGGCGTGGATGATGGCGACGCGCGCATTGCGGCTTTCATCGCGACCGATACCGAAGGCGAAACGGCCATCGGTGGCGACGCGCACGGGTTTGCCGTGCAGCGTTACCGTGCTGCCGGGCCGGGTTTGGCCGAGGATCAGGCTGCCTTGCTGGGCCGATTCTGGAAGTTGGGTGGCAAGTTGCGCATGCGCACCGCTGGAACAGAGCAGCGCGATGGAGAGCAGCAGGCGCGATGCCGCCCTCATCGTGCGAACTCCAGCCGCTGGCCGTTCGCTTCGCCGATCACGCGCTGCCCGTCCCACACCAGTTCGCCATTGACGAAGGTGGCGGCGATGCGCGACGAAAAGCGCGTGCCCTCGAAAGGTGACCAGCCGCATTTGCTCAGCACGTTGGTGCGTTCGACCGTGTAGGGCGTGAACTGATCGACCAGCACCAGATCGGCGAAATAGCCTTCGCGCAGGAAGCCGCGTTGTGCCACGTCGAACAATTGCGCCGGAGCGTGGGCGAACTTCTGCACCACCTGCGTCACACCCAGATGGCCTTCGTGCACCAGTTCCAGCGCCGCCACGAGGGCTTCCTGTACCAGCGGCAGGCCGGAGGGGGCGGTCAGATAGGGCTGCTGTTTTTCTTCCAGTGTGTGCGGGGCGTGATCGGTGGCGAGCACGTCGATCACATCGTTGGCGAGCGCGGCGATCAGGGCGTCGCGGTCGCTGGCGTCCTTGATCGCGGGATTGCACTTGATGAAGTTGCCGCGCGTGGCGTAATCCTGGCGCGAAAAGCGCAGGAAGTGGATGCAGGTTTCTGCGGTGATGCGCTTGCGCAGACGGCCGTTTTCATCGAGCAGCGGGCCGGACTGGAACAGGGCCAGCTCGTCGGCGGTGCTGATGTGCAGCACGTGCAGGCGGGTGCCGTGCTTATTGGCCAGCGACACGGCCAGTTGGGATGACTTCAGGCAAGCCGCGCGTGAGCGGATGTCCGGGTGCATCGACACCGGTATTTCGTCGCCGAAGCGTGCTTTGGCTTCGGCTTGCAGGGCGTCGATCGTGGGTGTGTCTTCGCAGTGGGTGATGATCGGTGTGGGCGCGTCGCGGAAGATCGCATCAAGCGTGGCAGGGTCGTCCACCAGCATGTTGCCGGTGGAGGCCCCCATGAACACCTTGATGCCGGGCGCGGTTTTCGGGTCGAGAGACTGGATCGCCGCGAGATTGTCGTTGCTGGCGCCCAGATAGAAACCGAAATTGGCGCGGCAGCGGCCAGCAGCGCGCAGATATTTTTCTTCCAGCGCGGTGGCGTCGAGTGTCGGCGGCTTGGTATTGGGCATGTCCATGATGGACGTGATGCCACCTGCCACGGCGGCGGCCGATTCGCTTGCCAGATCGCCCTTGTGGGTGAGGCCGGGTTCGCGGAAATGAACCTGATCGTCGATCATGCCGGGCAGCAACCAGCGACCGTGGGCATCGAGAACCTGTTCGCCGGGACGTGCGGCCAGGTCATTGCCGATGGCTTCGATGCGATTGCCGGCGATGCGCAGATCGCCCTCCTGCTCGCGGCCTTCGTTGACAAGGCGGGCATTGCGGATCAGCCAGTTGGACATGACGGAATCGCCGTTGTGGGGAAGGTGGAAATGATAGCGTCGCAGCGCGTCGGCTGGGCCTGGCGGCTCGATGTGCGTGGCTTACAGGCGGGCGAGGAGGGTTTCAAGCGCGGCACGGTCGACGGCGCGCAGCAATGCGGGGCGCCGTCGGCGCAGGCTTTGCAGGTGGGTCTGGCGGATGCGGGCTCGTACCTCCAGCAACGCGACGGGATGCATCGAGAACTCGCTCAGGCCGAGCGCCATCAACAGGGGAGTGAAGTACGGATCGCTGGCGATTTCGCCGCAGATCGACACAGGTTTTCCCACCTTGGAGCAGGTTTCGATGATCTCGCGCAGGGCACGCAGCACGGCAGGATGCAGCGGCGAGAACAGATCGCCGAGGGCATCGTTGCCACGGTCGGCGGCGAGCAGGTACTGGACCAGATCGTTGGTGCCGATGGAGATGAAATCCATCGTGTCGATCATCGTGGGCAGCGCAAAGGCGGCAGCGGGGACTTCGATCATCGCGCCGAGCGGGATGTCATCGGCAAGGTGGTGGCCTTCATGGCGCAGCTCGCGCGCGCACTCTTGCAGGAGTTGCCGCACGGCGAGCATTTCCTCGCGTCGCGTGACCATCGGCACGAGAATGCGCAGTGCGCCGTAACCGGAGGCGCGCAGCATGGCGCGCAACTGGATGCGGAACAGGGCAGGGCGGGCGAGTGCGAGTCGAACGCCACGCAGGCCCATGGCCGGATTGGGTTCGCGCGGCAGGACGATGCCGGCGGCATCGGCCTTGTCCGCGCCAAGATCGAGTGTGCGCAGCGTGACCGGGCGGCCATTCATGCCGAGCACGGCGTCACGGTAGGCGTTGAGCTGTTCGTCCTCGTCCGGCGGATCGCGGCGTTGCAGGAACAGGAATTCGGTGCGGTACAAACCGATGCCGGCGGCGCCCAGGCGGTAGGCGCGGGCCACGTCCTCGCGTGATTCGGCGTTGGCGTAGAGACGGATATCGGCACCATCGCGGGTTTGTGCGGGCTTGTCGCGCAGGCGCGAGAGCGTCTGCTGTTCGTGCGCCTGGGTGAATTCGCGTTCGCGCAGGTCGGAAAGATCATCGGGGCCGGGCTCGACGATGATTTCGCCGCGCCCGGCGTCCACCATCACGGCGGCGCCATCGGGAATTGCGGCCAGTGCATCGGCGTGGGCGATCAGCATCGGCAGGCCGAGGCTGCGCGCCAGAATGGCGCTGTGCGAGAGCGGGCTGCCGTGCGATACGAGTACCGCGACCACGCCGCGCTCGGACAGTTGCGCCATTTCTGCAGGAGACACGGTATCGGTGACCAGCACTTCGCCGGCCAGGCCGATCACGTCGCTGCCATCCAGCCCGCGCAGCAGCGCTGCCTGCACTCGGCCGATGACGTGGTCGATGTCTTCACGCCGGCTGCGCAGGTAGGGGTCGTCCATTGCATCGAACACGGCAACGAGACGATCACGTTGGAGTTTGAGGGCGTAACTGGCGGCGTAGCGGCCGGTGCGGATCAGTTCGACCAAGCCAAGGACGAGGTCCGGGTCGTCCAGCAGCAGGGCGTGGAGATCGAGGAACTCGCCGATTTCCTGTGCCAGTGCGCCCTGCAATTGTTCGCGCAGTCTCGCAAGCTCGGCGCGGGTGGCGGCGATGGCCTGATGCAGCCGCGTGACTTCCGCATCCACGTCTTCCGGCGCGAGGATGCGCTCTTCGATGTCTTGGATATGCGGCTCGCGTATCCGGGCGCGTCCGAGGGCCAGGCCCTTGGCGGCGGCGATCCCGGATAGCGCCAGGCGCATCTCAGCGCGACCTCTCGCCGCGTCGCAACGTGTTGGTGGGCGAGGCTGTCATCAGCTGCTTTCCTGTTCGTCGAAGCCCGATTCGAACAGGGTTTGCGCGGCGCTCATCGCTGCGGCTTCATCGCTGCCGTCGAGCTTGAGCGTGACCCGCGTGCCCTGGCCTGCGGCGAGCAGCATCACGCCCATGATGCTCTTGGCGTTCACCGCCCGGCCCCGGCATTCCAGCGTGGCGAGGCTCTGGTATCTGGAAAGCAGGTTCACCACCTTGGCGGCGGCGCGCGCGTGCAGGCCGAGTTTGTTGACGATGGTCAGTTCGCGCTCAAGCATGGTCGAGGATGACTCCGATCTTGCCGCCCGTCATGGCGGTGCGGGCCAGTTCTTCGAGGGGAAGTTCAGGGTAGTTGCAGACCCGCAGCAGCATCGGCAGGTTCAATCCGGATACGCGTTGCGCCGGGGTTCCGAGCTGGGTCAGTCTGGCGGCCAGATTGCTGGGCGAAGCGCCGTACAGATCGGTGAGGATCAGCACGCCATCGCCTTGATCCACGCGTCGCATCGCGCCACTGGCGGCAGGCAGGCTGGCGTCCACGTCGGCATCGAAAGCCAGTTCGAAATGTTCCAGCGGCAGCGGCACGCGGCCGAGCAGGCGTTCCAGCAGCCCGGGGTTGTGCGAAGCCGCGCCGGGGTGGGCGACAAGGAGAAGTCCGACATTCATTGCAGCAGTGTAGCGAATGGATGTGACGGCGGGCAGCGGGTGCTTGATGGCCTTGGCGTGAGCGGGGAGCGCGTTCTTCCACGCGCGAGGGGCCGGGCAGCGGGATCAGAGCCGGAACAAGGGCTGCAGCATCCGCGCCAGCCAGCTGGAAAAGCGCAGCGGCGCGTCGGTCGCCGCCACGCAGATGCAGGGCACGCCCGGGGCGGTGACGGGCTGGTGTTCGATGTCGCAATCCAGGTCGGCCACGTCGCCCGGGGCGAAGTGGCCGAGCGTGTCGTCGTAGGCACCTTGCAGGATCATGGTCAGTTCGTTCTGGCCGTGGCTGTGCATCGGGATGCTGCGTCCGGCCGCGCTGCGCAGCAGGATCAGGTCGCTGTCCTGCACTTGGGCGGCACGGATCACCTGCACGCCGGGGCCGATCGCACGCCAGCGCAGACGGCTGTAGCGATCGCCGAAATACGGATGCAGGGCTGCGGGCAGCAGGTCCGGATCGTGCCGAACGGGTGCGGGGCGCGGGGGGGAGGGCAGGGG
>JAEXRB010000047.1 GCA_023438325.1 Pseudomonadota bacterium
CTCCGCATCCGCCCAGCGCCGCAAGGCCTGCTCCCAGTCGGACCCATCCGAAGGCGCTGACATGCGGGTGTCGGCATGAGCACTCAGGGTGTGCGGTGGAAGATCCGTCGGCAGGATGGTATCGCCCGGCGCCAGCGCCATCAGGCGCCAACAGAGATTTTCCAGTTCGCGCACATTGCCGGGCCAACGGTGTCGGCGCAGGACATCGAGCGCGGCGGCAGAAAACTGCTTGGGCGCGGCATCGATGCGACGGGCGGCATCGGCAAGGAAGCGTCGGGCCAGCGCCGGTACGTCTTCGCCACGTTCACGCAACGGCGGCAAGCGCAGCCGCACCACGTCCAGACGATGCAGGAGATCGGCACGGAAGCGTCCTTCAGCCGCTGCGTGATCAAGATCCTGATGCGTGGCAGCGATGACGCGTACATCCACGCGCAACAGTTCGCGCCCGCCGACACGGAAGAACTCGCCCTCGGCCAGCACCCGCAGCAGGCGGGTTTGCAGCGCCAGCGGCATGTCGCCGATTTCATCGAGGAACAAGGTGCCGCCATCGGCCTGCTCGAATCGACCGACATGACGTTTGGCGGCGCCGGTGAAGGCGCCGGCTTCGTGACCGAACAACTCCGATTCCAGAAGCTCGGACGGAATGGCGGCGGTATTGAGCGCGATGAACGGCCGCGATGCGCGCGGCGAATGTCGGTGCAGGGCGCGTGCAACCAGTTCCTTTCCGGTACCGGTTTCGCCCACGATCAACACCGAAAGCGGCGCCTGCGACAAGCGGCCCACGGCGCGGAACAACTCGCGCATGGCCGGTGAATCGCCGAGCAGTTCGGGCGCATCGTCGGATGCAACGGTGCCTTGCGATGGCGGGGCGGTGTCATTCAACGCGCGCCGCGCCATCGCCACGGCGGCATCGATATCGAAAGGCTTGGAGAGGAAATCATGCGCGCCGCCGCGGAATGCCCCGGCGGTGCTGGGCACGTCGGTGAACGCACTCATCACGATGACAGGCAACTCTGGATTGCGTTGTTTCAGCGCATCCAGCAGATGCAGGCCGTCGATCTGCGGCATCCGCACATCGGTGAACACCAATGCGGGGGCAACGTCATCCAGCGCCGTCAGCGCCTCGGCCGCAGCGCCGAACTCGCGCACGCCATAACCTGCCTCGCGCAGCGCCTGCGCCAACACGAAGCGAACCGAACGATCATCGTCGATGACCCAGACGTCATTCACTGCGACTGGCCGAGCGCGATGATGATGGCCAGCGCCGCGAGCGCGGCCAGCACGGCGAGGGCAATCTTGATCCAGCTGTAAGGCCGCTCGCCGGCGATCTTGCCGGTGTAGCCATTGGCGACGATCTGGAAATTGCGCGAGCCATAGGTGTAACTGACCAGCCACACCGGCACCAGAATGTGCTTGAAGGTGCGGCCCTGATACTGGCTGCGCACTTGCAGGTTGCGCTGGGTGTCGCCGGGCACCTGCGCGGCGCACAAGGCGCGCGTCTTGGTCTCCAGACTCGCCATGTTGAGATCGGCGGCGCGACGCAGATCGACCTGATAACGCTCCACCGTCCAGCCGCGCACGAACTCCGGTGCGTAGGATTTCAGATCCGACGTGGTCGGGAAAGGCTCGATCTGATGCAGCAAGCCTTTGCCTACGCCCGCAGTGCCGGGCACCAGCTCATCATCGAAAAAATGCGCGAGGCGACCTGCGGCCGGCACCCAACGCACCTTGCGCACCTTTCGCGTCCGGCTCTGGCCGTTCTGGGTGTAGGTTTCGTTGACGGAGTAGTAATGCCCGGCTTCGGCCGTCCACTGCGCATCCACGTGCGCATCGAACGTCCAGTACGGCAGATAGATGCCGTGCAGGGTATCGGTCAGGGCGGCGGTCTTGAGCCGATTCGGCGCGAACCAGCGGTTGCCGTACCACTTCCGGATGGCATCGCGAATCTGGCCATCGCTCACCTTGAACGGCAGCAAGCTCTGCGGCGTGATCGCATCGCCCTGATCTTCGTGCGGCACGATGGCCGGCGAGCCGCAGAAATCGCAACGCTGCGCCGCGCGGGTGCCCACGAACACGGAAATCGCGTGGCAACTCTGGCATTTGACCTCGTGCCGTTCCTGCCCCCAACCGCGCCCGCTGGAAGGATGCGCCAGGGCCTGGAGCAGATCGTTCTCGACGCTGTCGCTGCCCGGATCGGCTTCCTGCGGAGGCGACCACGGCGCGACGGTGCCGCAATACGGGCATACCAATGCTTGCTTGGCGGCGTTCCATTCCAGATCGCCGCCACATTCAGGGCAAGGATGCTTGCCGATGGCGATGCCGGGAGGTGCAGGGTTGTTCATGGTGATCGAGGACGTTGGCGAAGGCCGAAAGAAGCCAGTGGCGGCAGGTGTTGTGGCAGCGGCTCACGTGCGCTGGCCGTCATTCCGACACCTGCCGGAATGACGGCGCAAGCACCGTATGGCGACAACGGCTCACTCGCCGTGCAAGAACGCTTCCAGCGCGCTCTTGGCGATGCGGGTGGCGTTGCCGATCTTGCGGGCCTTCAAGTCGCCCGATTCGATCGACGCCATCACATCCTCCACCGACACGCCCAGTGCCTGCGCGGCCTGCTCCGGCGTCAACACATCCAGCCCACCCGCAGCCGCAGATGCCGCCTGCGTCTGGGCCGGTGCTGCCGGCTGCGTGGCGCCCTGCATGCCCTTCATCATTTCCTGCGCGATGCCGAAACCCACCGCCATCTGCGCCGGAACGGCCGCCGCGCCGCCGCCTTCGCCCTGGCCCATCGTCGCGCCCATCTGGTACTTCACGTAATCGTTGAGATTGCCGATGGCACCCATCGAGGAACGCGCGTCGATGGCCTTTTCCACTTCCGGCGGCACCGAGACATTTTCCAGAATGAACGACGTGATCTCGATGCCGTACTTGTCGACCATCGCCGGATTGATGATCGGCAACAGTGCATCGCCCAGCTCCGAATAGCGCTGCGCCACATCCAGTGCCGGCACGTTGGCTTTCGCCAGGGCTTCGGTGAACACGCTGACGATGCGCGAGCGCATCGTGTCGGCGAATTCGTCCAGACGGAAGTTCTGGTCGGTGCCGGCCACTTCCTTGAGGAAGCGCGGCGGATCGACGATGCGGAAATCGTAGGTGCCGAAGGCGCGCAACCGCACCACGCCGAAGTCGGCATCACGCATCATCACCGGGTTGGAGGTGCCCCACTTGTTGCCGGTGAAAAGACGCGTGTTGAGGTAATAGACATCGCACTTGAACGGCGATTCGAAACCGTACTTCCAGCCATAAATGCGCGACAGCACCGGAATGTTCTGCGTGGCCAGCGTGTGCTTGCCCGGCCCGAACAGATCGGCATATTGCCCGGCCGCGACGAACTGCACCTGCTGGCTTTCGCGCACGATGAGCTGGGCGCCGTTCTTGATGTTCTTGTCATCGTCCGGCCAGCGGTAGGAAAGCGTATCGCGCGAATCATCGGTCCACTCGATGATCTCGATCAGCTCGCCCTTGATGAAGTTGAAGATGCCCATGGCCTGCTCCGGTGGAAGGGGGTTCGATATTACCCGTGGAAGCGTTGCGGCAGCAGTACGGGATGCGGATTCGGGTTTCAGAGGGTAGACTCCTGCAGGCATGTCTTTGATCCACAAGGAGTCCGCCATGAAACTGGCCTGTACTTCCTGGCTTTTCGCGCTGGCGATGATGGTTTCCCTGCCGGTTTCGGCCCAATCGCCGTGGGTTGGCCCGCTGACGCCCGCCGAACCCACCACATCGGACCGGATCTCGCTTCAGTTCATGGTGAGCACCTCACCCTACAACCTGTGTGATCTGATGCTGCCGGGCGAGGTTTCCGTATCCCGCCAAGGCGCTTCGATCCACGTCGAATACACGCTCAGGGAGCGGACCGAGGACGATCCGCCGCCCCCAGATCTGTGCGTCAGCACCTACGTTCCGGTCGATGTCACCGCCAATCTTGGCTATCTATCCCCGGGCGACTATGTGGCCACCATTTCCACCACGGTGGCCGGTGCGCGTGTCACGTATCCGGCGGAATATTCGGTGGCGTTCACGGTGCGCGGCTTCTTGCTGTCCCCCGATGTCATTCCACCCGAACCCAGCAATACCGATTCGGTGAAGCTGCTCATCACCGACGGTACGCCGGATAATTTTTGCACCGTCCAGATGCAGGAGCCGGTGTCGGTTGTCCGCAATGGACGTTCGATCTGGGTCAACTACGCCTATCGCAGCGTTGATCCCTCGGAACTGGCACCCGACGCTGCCTGCACCAGTGCGTATTTCCCGGCCTATTTCTGGGTCGAACTGGGCCAGCTCGCTGCGGGGTTGTACGAGGTCACGGTCATCGGCAGCCTCGATGGCGACCCGCGCGCAACGCAGCAAGGCTCCTTCACCG
>JAEXRB010000053.1 GCA_023438325.1 Pseudomonadota bacterium
CTGGCTGCCATCGTCGCCATCCGATACGGCGCTGGCCCAGGCTGCGCTGTAGGCGCCCGAATCCTCGTTCACGGTCACGTTGCCGCCAGGGGTGAAGCTGGGCGCATCGTTGATGGCGGTGACGGTGATCTGCAAGTTCGTCGGCGCACTGGCATCGATGCCGCCGTTGGCGGTGCCGCCGTTGTCGCGCAGCACCACGGTGAGGTTGGCGACGCCGCTGGCATCGGCTGCCGGGGTGAAGCTCAATTGCCCGGTGCTGCCGCTGACGGCCAGTGCCGGCGCGGTGGCGAACAGGGCGGGGTTGTCGTTGGCGGTGATGTCGAAGCTGAGTGTCTGGCTGCCATCGTCGCCATCCGATACGGCGCTGGCCCAGGCTGCGCTGTAGGCGCCCGAATCCTCGTTCACGGTCACGTTGCCGCCAGGGGTGAAGCTGGGCGCATCGTTCACGTCGATGACCGAGAGGGTCATCGTGGCCGTGGTCGCGAGCGGCGGCGTGCCGCCATCGCTGACGCTGACGATCAGGTCGAACGGGGACGCCGATACATCCAGCGCAGCGGCATCTGCAACGCTGATGGCGCCGCTGCCCGGGTTGATGGCGAACACGGTTTGACCGCTGCCGCCGGTGATCGAATAGGTCAGCGTGCCGTTCGCGCCTGCATCCACGTCACTGGCCACCACGGTGCCGACGTTGCTGCCATTGGCGGCGTTTTCCTGCACGGAGAAGCTTTGTGCCGCCAGTATCGGAGCCTCATTCACGTCCTCGACGTCGACGATTACCGTCAACGGCAGGGCGAAGCCAGGCAGTCCGGTCAATGACGCCGACAGGCCGATCTGGAACTGCGAATGGGTTTCGAAATCCAGCAGCGCGGTGTCGCTTACGGAGAGATTCGTGTTGATCGGATCGATGCTGAAAGCCGCGCCGGGGGTTTGGCCGGTCGGGGTGAGCGTGAGGGTCGAGGCCAGGCCGGTGGATGCATTCCGCACCGGGCCGATCACGGTGCCGTTCGGACTGTTCTCGTCGATGGAGAACGCGGTGTCGAGCAAGGGTGGAACCAGCACCGACAGGCGAGTCTCCTGCACGTCGATGCGGAAGAACACCTGGCCGTTGCCGTTGCCGGCGAATGCCTGGCGGATGTCGATGGGTGCTTCGTCGGCCGTGGCATCGCCTTGTGGATCGGTCACCAGTGGCGCGCCCGACCAATCGCCGATGTTGCCATCGAGCAGATAGGCGGCGGCCCAGGCCAGTCCGCTCAGGCCCAGCATCGAGGTGACCAACAGGATCGAGAAGAGCTGCGGGCGGCGACGTGCCATCCAGACGGTGCCCAGGGCGAGCGCCAGCGCCAGAATGGCAAGAGCGAAGAGCGATGCGGTCGGGATGAACTGCGGAGCCTGCGGTTCGTAACCCAGATTCGTTGCAATCACGGAGGAGGTCAGGTCGGCGCCACCCAGCAGCGCGCCTTCGCTGCCGAAGCTCAGGCGCCTGTTGATCTGGCCGGCGGTGGCGCCGAACTGCGCCAGCGGTGCGCCGAGTTCGATGACGTCGAAACCATCAACACCCTGATCGAAGCCGACTGGATACGGATAGGTGCCGATCACGGCGGTCGGTGCGTCGAGTACGCCGGCGTTGCAGCGCGCCATTTGCTGGCCGGTCACGGCAACGGGATCGACCGAGACATCTGCGGTCAGGATGGTTTCGATGCCTGACACCGATCCTGCCGGTGTCGTGATCGTGCAGCCCGTCGACGGGTTGTTGTCGAGGTCGATGTAGACCGAATACGTATGGGTTTGCGCGAATGTCGGGTATACGAAACCCGCCAGACACACCAGCCATGCTGCTGCCCAAGTCGCTTTCATCGATGAACCCCTGTGCCGGCGGAGTGGTGTCCGCTCTGGAATGTGAGGATTCGAGAATATTCTTTTCTCCGTTGAACGTCGAGCCGCCAATGGCTTGCGCTCCCTCACGGAGACCTTTGCGCAATCACGTGCGAGGGCCTTCTGAGGGCCTTGCACTGGCATACTGCGAAGCTCCCTGTCTTCTGCTGCCATCACCGTGATCGACGCTGCCGCTTTTCAATCCTTCGCCGCCGCCGGTTACACCCGCATTCCGGTGGTACGCGAGGTGCTTTCGGATCTGGATACCCCGCTCTCGGTGTATCTCAAGCTGGCCGACGGGCCGTACACCTATCTGTTCGAATCGGTCGAGGGCGGCGAACGCTTCGGACGCTATTCGATCATCGGCCTGCCGGCGCGGCGCGTGTTCTGTGTGCGCGGTCATGTACTGGAAACCATCGAGCATGGCGAGGTGGTGGATACCCGCGAGGTGTCCGATCCGCTGGCCGAAGTGGAGGCGCTGCGCGCTGCGTATTCAGTGCCCAAACTCGATGGCCTGCCCGGTTTCACCGGCGGGCTGGTGGGTTGGTTCGGATTCGAATGCGTGGAATACATCGAGCCGCGCCTGGGCGGTTGCACCAAGCCGGACGAATTGGGCACGCCGGACATTTTGTTGATGTTGTCCGAAGAACTGGCCGTGTTCGACAGCCTCAAGGGCCGTCTCTATCTCATCGTGCATGCCGATCCGCGCGAGCCGCAGGCGTTCGCGCGTGCCAGTCGCAGGCTCGATGCGCTCGAACACCGCTTGCGCCACGGCGGCGCGCCGTATCCGGAAACCTTGCACGGCAATGCCTTGGACGAAGCCGATTTCGTCAGTGGCTTCACCCATGACGGCTTCATCGATGCGGTGCATCGCTGCAAGGATTACATCCGTGCCGGCGATGCGTTTCAGGTGGTGCTGAGCCAGCGCCTGAGCATTCCGTTCCATGCCCGCCCGGTGGATGTGTACCGAGCGCTGCGTGCGATGAATCCTTCGCCGTACATGTATTTCCTCGATACCGGCGACACTCAGGTCGTCGGTTCGTCACCGGAAATCTTGGTGCGGCTGGAGCGCCACGGCGATGCGCCGCCCACCGTCACCGTGCGTCCCATCGCCGGCACGCGCCCGCGGGGTGCAACGCCCGAGCAGGATCGCGCGCTGGAAGCGGAGTTGCTGGCCGATCCGAAGGAGCGAGCCGAACACCTGATGCTGATCGACCTGGGCCGCAACGATGCCGGCCGCGTCTCTGCGCCGGGCACGGTGGATGTGGGCGAGCGTTTCACCATCGAGCGCTACAGCCACGTGATGCACATCGTCAGCGAAGTGACCGGGCAATTGCGCGACGGCCTTTCCTACATGGACGTATTGCGCGCCACGTTCCCGGCCGGCACGGTGTCAGGCGCGCCCAAGATCCGTGCGCTGGAGATCATCCGCGATCTGGAGCCGGTGAAGCGCAACAT
>JAEXRB010000068.1 GCA_023438325.1 Pseudomonadota bacterium
CTTCAAGGCCAAGGCCAGCAAGGCCAAACAGGCGCAGTCGCGCATGAAGCGGCTGGAAAAACTCGCTGGCACCGAAGCGGTGCGGGCCGAGCGTGCGCTGCACATCGCCTTCGGCGAGCCACTCAAATTGCCGACATCGTTGATTCGCCTGAATCATGCCGATTGCGGCTACACCGCCGCGTCGGCGGCGCCCGAAGAAAGCGATGGGCATGCCGTTGATGGCGGCACGCACCGCATCCTCGCCGATGTGGGCTTCGGGCTGGAAAGTGGCGATCGGGTCGGTTTGCTCGGGCCGAACGGAGCGGGCAAATCCACGCTGGTCAAATCGCTGGTCGGCGAACTGGCGTTGCTCGGTGGCGAACGCAACGCGCATCCTGATCTGCGCATCGGCTACTTCGCCCAGCACACGGTCGAATCGCTGCGCGAAGGCGCCAGCCCGATGGATCACCTGCGCGATATCGCGCCTGCGGAATCGCAACAGGCATTTCGCGATTTCCTCGGTCGCTGGAACTTCGCCGGCGATCGCGCATTCGAGTCGGTGGATGGATTTTCCGGCGGCGAGCGCGCGCGCCTTGCCCTGGCGTTGATCGCCTGGCGGCGCCCGAATGTGCTGCTGCTCGACGAGCCGACCAACCATCTGGATCTGGACATGCGCGAAGCGCTGGCCGAGGCGTTGTCGGATTTCGCCGGCGCCATCGTGCTGGTAAGCCATGATCGCCACCTGATCGGACTGGTCTGCGACACCTTTTGGCGCGTGGCCAACGGCAAGGTGGAGGAGTTCGACGGCGATCTGGATGCCTACGCCGCGTGGCTGCGCAGCCGTTCCGGCGATGGCGATGGCGTGGCAAAGAAAGCCGCTGCTGCATCGGCCGAGAAACCTCAGGCGCCCAGGCCCGTGGCCCGCAAGGCCATCGATCCGGCCATCAGTCGCCGCCTCAAGCGTATCGAGGCACGGCTGGAGGAAATCCGCACGGCGCGCGAAGCGGTCGAAAGCGAGTTGGCCGATCCGGCACTGTACGAAAATGCCGGCGCACAGCGCGTGGCCGAATTGGGTTTCCAGCAAGCTCAGCTGGCGCGTGAGCAGGACGAGCTGGAAATGGAGTGGCTGGAGCTGGCGTGAGGGAGGTGTTGTTTGCGTTTCAGTCGTGATTGCGCGGCAGCAAAAGCGGTAGGCCTGCATCGGCAATCACTGCGCAAGCTGCCCGTGAGGCGTGCGCGGGAGGGGCGCGCCGATGCGTCATGTCGGCTTGGCGGCATGTTATAGTGTTTCGCATGTCGTCCGGCTCCCTCAATCCCATGCCTCCTGTGGCCCGCGAAAATCAGGCTGAAAGCGACCGCCTCCAGCGTACCGGCGATCGTGTCGGCGTGTGGGCCTCAGTGGCGTGCGCGGTGCATTGCGCGCTGTTGCCGGTGGCGCTGGCGCTGGTGCCCACGCTGGGATTGGGCGCGTTCGCATTGGTGGATATCGATCAGGCTTTCGTGGTGTTCGCCACCGTGCTGGGCGTCACCACGCTGACGCTGGGCTATCGCCGTCATCGCGGCTTTGCGGCGTGGGCAGTGCTGTTGGCCGGGCTGGCGCGGGTCTGGGCCAACACCTTTACCGCATTGCACGATCATTCGGTGTGGCATGCCGTGATGATGACCGGCGGCGGGCTGCTGATCGCGGCGGCGCATCTGATGAACCTGCGGCTGAGCCATCGCTCCACGCTGTGCAGCGTTTCTCCGTAGATATCCAGACGGCTCCCCATGTTGCGCGGCGGCCAGCGATGTTAGGCTATTCGGCCGCGCGTGCCGCGTGAACGATATAGTCAACGAATCAGGAGAGTGACAGATGGGTAAGGGTGACCGCAGGACCGCCAAGGGCAAGCGCTATTCGTCCAGTTATGGCAACGCACGTCCGCACGGCAAGCGCAGCATCGTGGCTCCGGCCGCCGCCACGCCGAAGGCGTCGGTAGCCAAGAAGGCTGCTGCCAAGAAGAAAGCCTGAGTCAGCTCCGGTTTTCTGCTGCAAAACGCCCCGCATTGCGGGGCGTTTTCGTTGGCTCATGCCGAAACTACGGGCCGGCCGCCGACCAGCAGCATGCGTGCCAGATCACCACCGAGCCAGTAGCACAGCTCGGCGGGTTGCGAGACATTCCAGACCACGAGATCGGCGCGTTGGCCGGTGACGATCTGACCGCGATCGGAAAGGCCCAGTGCGCGCGCCGCGTGACAGGTGGCGCCGCGCAGCGCTTCTTCGGGCGTGAGACGGAACTGGATACAGGCAAGTGCCATCGCCAGGCGCAAGCTGAGCAGTGGCGAAGTGCCGGGGTTGGCATCGGTCGCTACCGCCATCGGCACGCCGTGAGTGCGGAAAGCGTCGATGGGCGGCAGTTTGGTTTCGCGCAGGCACAGGAATGCGCCAGGCAGCAACACGGCCAAGGTGCCGTGTTCGGCCATCGCACGAGCGCTCGCTTCGCTGGTGTATTCGACGTGATCGGCAGAAAGGCCGTCAAAGCGGGCCGCCAGTGCGCCACCACCCGAATCACTCAATTGATCGGCATGCAGTTTTACCGGGAGCTCCAGTGCGCGCGCCGTCTCGAACACGCGTGCCGTCTGTTCGGGCGAGAACGCAATGCGCTCGCAGAAGGCATCCACCGCATCCACCAGGCCCTCTGCGGCGGCGGCCGGCAGCAACGTATTGCAGATGAAGTCGATGTAATCGTCTGCGCGCCCGGTGTATTCCGGGGGCAACGCATGGGCCGCAAGGAACGTGGTTTTCACCGTGATGCCGAGCGTCTGTCCGAGTCGGCGCGCGACACGCAGCATGCGCAATTCGCTTTCCTGCTCCAGGCCGTAGCCGGATTTGATTTCCAGCGTAGCCACGCCGTCGCGCATCAGCGCGCGGGCGCGCGGCAGTGCCAGCGCGAGCAGTGCGTCTTCGCTCGCTGCCCGCGTGGCACGCACGCTGGAGGCGATGCCGCCGCCGGCGCGGGCGATGTCCTCGTAACTTGCCCCATTGAGGCGCTGCTCGAATTCACCGGCGCGGTCGCCGGCGAACACCAGATGGGTGTGGCAATCGATCAATGCCGGCGTCACCAGTGCGCCGGCGCAATCGATGATGTCTGTCGTTTTGCCCGGTTCGGGCAGTGATTGCATCGGGCCGACATGGACGATGCGGCCGGCATGGCAGGCAATCGCTGCGTTTTCGATCAGTCCGTAGCCGCCGTCGCCGGCGAGCGTGACGGCATGGGCATTGATGAGGCAGGTATCGAATGTGGCGGCAGTCATGTTTGTCCGAAGCAGGTTCGAGAATGCGTCGCATGATGATCGCGACTTGGCCCGGGCCTGTCGAATGGCGGTGGTTCCGGCTGCGCTTTGGACCAAGGTGGAATTGGCGGGAGCATGTCAGGCGTTACGCTGGTGCCTTCCAGAGCGGGGAGCGTACGCGTCATGACCTACGACCAAATGTATCGCTGGTCGATCGACGATCCGGAAGGTTTCTGGGCCGAACAGGCCAGACGCATCGATTGGTACGTGCCGCCGCAGCGCACCCTCGAATACGAACGCCCGCCGTTCCGACGCTGGTTTGTCGGCGGCCAGACCAATCTGTGCCACAACGCGGTGGACCGGCATTTGACCGAGCGCGCCGATCAACTCGCGCTGATCGGCATTTCCACTGAAACCGGGCACACCCGCGAGCTGAGCTATCGCGCCCTGCATCGCGAGGTGAACGTGTTTGCGCAGGCGCTGCGCAGCCTCGGTGTGGGCAAGGGCGATCGCGTGGTGATCTACATGCCGCACACCGTGGAAGCCGCCGTGGCGATGCTGGCTTGCGCACGACTGGGCGCGATCCATTCGGTGGTATTCGGCGGTTTCGCCTCGCACAACCTTGCGTTGCGCATCGACGATGCCAGGCCGCGCGTCCTCGTCTGTGCCGATGCCGGCATGCGTGGAGGCAAGGTGATTGCGTACAAACCGCTGGTCGATGCCGCGCTGGCCGAGGCCGAGTTCCCGCCGCCGCACGTGCTCGTGGTCAATCGCAAGCTCGATCCGACGATGCCCATGACGCCCGGGCGCGATATGGATTTCGATGCGCTGCGCCAGGAATGCGAGGGCGCCGATGTGCCGGTGACGTGGCTGGAATCCAACGAGCCCAGCTACATCCTCTACACCTCCGGCACTACCGGCAAGCCCAAGGGTGTGCAGCGTGACGTAGGCGGCTATGCGGTGGCGCTGGCATTGTCGATGGACACCGTGTTCGACGTCGGGCCGGGGCAGGTGATGTTCTCCACCTCAGACATCGGTTGGGTCGTGGGCCACAGCTACAACGTTTACGGCCCGCTGATCGCCGGCGCCACTTCGATTCTCTACGAAGGCCTTCCGACAGCGCCCGATCCCGGCATCTGGTGGAAGATCTGCGCCGACTACGGCGTGCGCACGATGTTTTCCTCGCCCACCGCGATCCGGGTGCTGAAAAAGCAGGATCCGGCCTGGCTGAAAAAACACGATCTTTCCGCACTCCAATGGCTGTTTTTGGCCGGTGAACCGCTCGACGAACCCACCGCCGCGTGGATCAAGGCCGAACTCGGCAAGCCGGTCATCGACAACTATTGGCAAACTGAAACCGGCTGGCCGGTACTGACCTTGCAGCCGGGGCTTGACATGAAGCCGGTCAAGCTCGGTTCGCCGGGTTTGCCGAACATGGGCTACAAGCTGCGCGTGATCGACGAAGCCAGCGGCCTTGATGTCGCGCCAAACGAAAAGGGCGTGCTGGTGATCGAGCCGCCGCTGCCGCCCGGCTGCATGAGCACGGTGTGGAACAACGATGAGCGCTTCCTCGCCAGCTATTTCAGCCACTTCAAGGAGCAGCTCTACAGCTCGCTGGATTGGGCGGTGCGCGATGCCGAGGGTTACACCTTCATCCTTGGCCGTACCGACGACGTGATCAATGTCGCCGGGCATCGCTTGGGCACGCGCGAGATCGAGGAGTCGATCGCCTCCCACCCGGGTGTGGCAGAGGCCGCGGTGGTGGGCGTCCATGATGAGGTGAAGGGGCAGGTGCCGGTGGTGTTTGCCACACTTAAATCCGGCGATGGCGCATCGGCCAGCGAAATGGGCCAGCGCGTGGTGGAGCAGCTCGGTGGCGTGGCGCGTCCGGCGCGTATCTATGTGGTCGGCAGCTTGCCCAAGACGCGTTCAGGCAAGTTGCTGCGGCGCTCGTTGCAGGCCTTGGCCGAGGATCGTGATCCGGGCGATCTTTCCACGCTGGACGATCCCGGTGCGCTGGAGGAGATCCGCCGCGCGCTGGCGCGTGGCCCCGATTCCTGACGGGCCTTCCTTCTTCCGGGGGCAGATGCCGGCAGCACCAGGGCGGTTTCACGCGCTCGATCCACCTGCGGGCCCTTGCGAAGCACTCAGGCCATCCCCATAACCTCGCCTTCGGCCCGCGTGGCATAATTTGCGGCCTTTGCCGGCGCGGTGCCGGCCCGATCTTCGAAAAAGCGAGATTGCCCATGGATTTCCTGATTTCTTCCGCCTACGCCCAAGCCGCCGGAGCGGCCCAGCCGTCGCCTTGGTCGCCGCTCATCATGATGCTGGTGTTCGTGGCGGTGTTCTTCTTCTTCGTGATTCGCCCGCAGATGAAGCGCGCCAAGGATCACCGTTCCATGGTGTCGGCCATCGCCAAGGGTGACGAAGTGGTCACCAATGGCGGCATCCTCGGGCGTGTGGACGAAGTCGGTGATGCTTTCCTGGCCATCGAAATCGCCGAGAAGGTGATCATCCGGGTGCAGAAGAACTCCATCGCCGCCGTGCTGCCCAAGGGCACGTTGAAGGCTTCCTGAGCACTTTTCTCCTCCTCCGTTTCCCGCGTTCCGGGCGGAAGCCGCCGGGAACGCCCCATCCCGTGGTGTAGCCCGCATGCTCGAATACGCTCGCTGGAAATACGTCGTGGCGGTGATCGTCCTGATTGCCGCCACGATTTACTCGTTGCCCAACCTTTATCCGCAGGACACCGCCGTGCAGATCGCTGCCACGCGCGGTGGGCAGGTGGACGACGCCCTCAAGGAGCGCGTGCAGGGCGTGCTGGAACGCAACCAGATCGGCTTCAAGTCGATCGCGTTCGAGGACAACAACCTGCTTGTGCGCCTGTCTGATCCGAACCTCCAGATTCGCGCCGCCGACACCATTCGCGGCGAAGTTGGGCAGGGCTACGTGGTGGCCTTGAATCTGGCTTCCACTGTGCCGGACTGGCTCACCTCCATTGGGGCGAATCCGATGAAGCTGGGCCTGGACTTGCAGGGTGGCGTGCACTTCTTGATGGAAGTGGACCAGAAGGCTGCGCTGGAAAAGCGCGAGACCGGCTTCGTCGAGGACGTGCGCGGCCTGCTGCGCGAGAACAAGATTCCATACGCGGGCGTGGATCGTGGCGCCAACGGCATCATCATCCGGTTGCGCGATGCTTCCGACCGCAATGTGGTGGCCGGCATGGTCGGTCGCGATGTGCCGCAATTGATGATCGAGGACGGCACCGAGCCCAGCGTGCTGGTCGCGCATCTGCGCGAAACCGAGCTGAAGACCATTATCGACAATGCCGTCGAGCAGAACATCGGCACCCTGCGCAATCGCATCAATGAGCTGGGCGTGGCCGATCCGGTGATCCAGCGGCAGGGCGCGCACCGCATCGTGGTGCAGTTGCCCGGTGTGCAGGATACGGCGCAGGCCAAAAAGATCCTCGGTGCCACCGCCACGCTGGAATATCGCGCCGCAGTGGAAGGCAATGCCTTCGAGGCAGCGCAGACGGGTCGCGTACCGGCTGATGCACGCTTGTATTACGAACGTGGCACGCACCGCCCGTTGCTGCTTTCACGCCGCATCATCGCCTCGGGCGATCAGCTCGTGGATGCGCGCTCGGGGTTTGATCCGCAGTCCGGCTCGCCCAAGGTGGATGTGACGCTGAACACGGCTGCCGGCGCGCGCATGAACGAATTCACCCGCGACAACGTCGGTCGTTTCATGGGCGTGGTCTATGTCGAACGCCTGCCGGAGATCAAGGTCGTCAACGGCGAGGAAATCCGCACCACCCGCGTGACTGAGGAAGTCATCAACTACGCCCGGGTCAACGGCGTGTTCGGGCGCAGGTTCCAGACCACCGGCCTGGGCAGCTCGCAGGAAGCCTCCGAGCTGGCGTTGCTGCTGCGCGCCGGTTCGCTGGCAGCGCCCGTGGACATCGTCGAGGAGCGCATCATCGGCCCGAGCCTGGGCAAGGAGAACATCGAGCGCGGCTGGACGGCGGTGAGCTACGCCTTCATCTTCGTGCTGATCTTCTTCATCATCTACTACAAGACCTTCGGCATCGTGACCAACGTCGCGCTGCTGCTGAACTTGCTGCTGGTGGTCGCGGCGATGTCGCTGCTCGGTGCCACCCTCACCTTGCCGGGTCTTGCCGGCATCGCGCTGACCGTGGGTCTGTCGGTGGACGCCAACGTGCTGATCAATGAACGCATCCGCGAGGAGTTGCGCGACGGCAATCCGCCGTTGAAAGCCATCGCCGATGGTTACGACAAGGCTTCCGGCACCATCTGGGACGCCAACGTCACCGCGTTGCTGGCGGGTGTTGCGTTGTTCGCATTCGGTACCGGCCCGGTCAAGGGCTTCGCCGTGACACTGTGTCTGGGCATCATCACCTCGATCTACACCGCCGTCTCCGTGT
>JAEXRB010000168.1 GCA_023438325.1 Pseudomonadota bacterium
CCCCAGGTCCATGCTGGTACGCGCCAGCGCCTCTGCCATCGGGATGCCGTCTGCGGATACGCCTCCACCCGCCCCCCGCGCAAAAGCACAGCACAAGCGGTGGCCTTGCACCGGAAATTGACCTGCGCTCGCGCCGGCGCTGCATCAACCACATGAGATCCCGCCATCCCTGCCGAGATGGCCCCCGGCAACACGAAATGGCGTGGACGTGAGCAGGCCCGGCGCATTGCCGGAGCGGGGAACACGCATGCACCGGCTCATTTTCACGTTTTTGCTCGCAACCATGACCTGCGTTGCCCATGCGGCCACGTATCAGGTCACGCGTGCGGATGATCCGGTGATGGCGCCATGCACCCCGGAAAACTGCTCGCTGCGTTCCGCCATCGCCATGTCGGCCATCACGCCCGAGGCCGATCTCATCCTGCTGCCTGCGGGCGTATTCAGCGCCGCCCTGAATCCATTGAGGACATCCGGAGACATCACGATCCGTGGTGCCGGATCAACACTCACGAGCCTCCACAGCACATCGGATCAGGCCGCGATCATGGGCAGCCCCATGTCCGAACTGGTGATCGAAGGCATGCGCATCAGCGCGATCGGCAGCACGGCCATCGAAGTCACCGATGGCAGCCTCGTGCTGCGCGATGTCGACATGCCCAATGACACCAATCAAGTCATCGTCGAAGAGGACACGTTGAGCGTTTCGCTGCGGGTGGAATCCTCGCGCATCCCGAGCGTGGCCTGCATCGGCAACACCGCCTCCTGCACCCTGCGCGACAGCGCCATCACCACCATCGTGCTCCTCGGCACGCAAGCCGAGCTCGACGCGCAGCGCATCGTCAGCGCCGGTTCCGGCACCACCACGGGTTTGCACATCGGCAGCAACGGCGCCGTGCGCGTCACCGATTCCCTCTTTTCCAATCACACCACGCCCCTCAACGTGGACACCGCTGATGCCGAGATCCTGATCGAACGCACGCGCTTCATCGGCAACACCGGGCCGATGCTCGGAAACGGCGGCGGCATGGCCCGGCTGGATGACGTGGAGTTCAGCGACAACATCGTCAGCGATGCCAACATCACCCTGCCGGCGGTGCTGCATGCCACCGATGGCACCGCATGGCGCATCCATCGCGCATTGTTCGATGGCAATCACGGTGGCAGCGGCGGCAGCACCCTCGGCGCGGTGATCGCCACCGAACCGGGTGCCAACGTGGCCATGACCAATGTCACCTTCACCAACAACACCTATCGCCCCGGTGTCGTATCGGCGCACGCGCATGCCATCGGTGTGGTGTCCACTGCCGCCAATCCGAGCATGATGTGGCTGTTCCACGCGACGATGCGGCGCCCGGCTGCGATGGCGGCGAGTGAGCAGGGTTCGCTGCTCCGCATCAGCGGTGCCGGCGCCTACGTGCTCCTGAAAAACAGCGTGTTCGATGGCACCTGCCTGTTCAACAACGGCGGCAGCGTGATGCAAGCGGAAGGTTCGATCGAATCGCCCGGCAATACCTGTGGCCTGGACATCGCCACCAATTTCGTCGGCATCACGCAAAACCAGTTGCGCCTCGGCGCGCTGGCCGACAACGGCGGCTTCACATGGAGTGCCAAGCCGAACACCGGCAGCGTCGCCATCAACCGCGCCACCACCAACGGCTGCCTGCCGATCGCCGGCATGGATCAGCGCCGCTACCTGCGCCCGGCCGGCGGCATTGGCTGCGACATCGGTGCGGTGGAAGTGGAAGGCGTCCCGGAAACATCGGACGTTTTCGCCGATGGATTCGAGTGAAAAGGCATCCTCGCAGCCGGCCCCGGGGGGAGCATGTACAAAGCCCTGCGCAGGTTTACACTGCCCACCGCATCCATGCGTGGGGAGCGCACATGGGCGATGTCAGTCTGCTGCTGGCTGCCGCGAACGCGGGCGATGGCGCTGCGCGCGACCGCGCTTTCGCACTGGTCTATGCCGACCTGCGCATGCTGGCACGCCGTCAGGTGCAACGCGCAAGCTCCGGCCCCGGCGCCACTTCGCTGGTGCACGAGGTATACCTGCGACTGGTCGGCCCGGCAGCCGTGAGCATCAACGACCGCGAGCACTTCTTCGCCCTCGCCGCACGCGCCATGCGCCAGCTCGTGGTCGATCACGCTCGCCACAACTGCCGCGCCAAACGTGGTGGCGGGCAAGTGGAAGTCGATCTGGACGAACTGTCCTCGCACATCGCCACGCCCGACAAAGCCAGCCACCTGCTGGAGCTGGATCAAGCGCTCGAACGCCTCGCCGCGCTCGATCCGCAATTGGTGCGGCTGGTGGAAATGCGCTACTTCGCCGGGCTGGAACTGGCCGAAATCGCCGAAATCACCGGCCGCTCCGAACGCAGCCTGAAACGCGACTGGCGGCGCGCACGCGCCATCCTGCATGCCACCTTGGAAGGGACGCCTTCGAGCGATGAATGAAGCGCACTGGAAACGCCTCTCGCCCCTGCTCGATGAACTGTTCGAGTTGGATGCCGATGCACGCGCAGCGCGCCTTGCGGCCATCGCGCAGGACGATGCGGCACTGGCCGCCGAACTCCAGCACCTGCTGACCGTGGACGAACGATCCGGCCTGCTCGACGCCGGTGTGGCCAATGCTGCCGCCACGGTGATGTCGCAACTCACGGCAATGGACCCCAGGCCCGCGCAGGCATCGCCCAGCAGCGGCCTGCGCATCGGCCACTATCGCCTGATCGAGCGCCTTGGCACGGGCGGCATGGGCGATGTCTGGCGTGCCGAGCGCGTGGACGATTTCGAACAAGCCGTGGCGGTGAAGCTGATTCGCCCGTTGCTCGATTCCCCCGCACTGCGCAAACGCTTCGCACGCGAGCGCCGCATCCTGGCGCGATTGGATCACCCCGGCATCGCGCGCCTGCTCGATGGCGGCGTGAGCGATGACGGCACCCCGTGGTACGCGATGGAGTACGTGCCCGGCACCGACATCATCTCCTTTGCCAACGAAAAAAAACTCTCCACACGCGAACGAGTAGAGCTGCTGCTGCAAGTCTGCGAAGCGGTGGCCCATGCACAAACACAATTGATCGTGCACCGCGACATCAAGCCCTCCAACCTCCTCGTCGATGCCAAAGGCCGCACCCGCGTACTGGATTTCGGCATCGCCCGGCTGCTGGATGATTCAGGCGCGCAAGCCCTCACCGGCACCGGCGTGCGGGTGTTCTCCCCCGCCTATGCCGCACCCGAGCAGATTCGTGGCGAACCGGTCGACACCGCCGCAGATGTCTTCGCCCTTGGTGCGGTGTTGTACGAACTGCTGGTCGGCACCCCTCCGCACCCACAACGCAGCGCCGCACCCGAACTCCTCATCGCCAACCTCGCCAACGAAACCGCGCCGCATCCGGGCCGGGCATTGCGCAACAAAAGCCGCAGCACCGGCAGCGCGCACACCACCACCTCATCCAAAGACATTTCCAACGATCTGGACACCCTCGTCGCCAAGGCGCTGCAACCCGAACCGACGCGACGCTACGCCGGCGCGGCCCAGTTGGCCGAAGACCTCAAACGCTGGCTCGATGGTCGCGCCATCAGTGCACAACCGGACACCGCCACCTACCGGATGAAGAAATTCGTGGCGCGTCACCGCCTGGCCGTGGGCAGCGCCAGCGCCGTACTGCTGGCCCTCATCGGCGGCCTTGGCCTGGCACTGTGGCAAGCCAAAGTGGCGCGCGAGCATGCACAACGCGCAGAGCAACAAGCCGAGCTGGCTCGTGAACAGACGGCCCGCACGCGCAAGGTGAAGGAATTTCTGGTTTCGGTATTCCTTCCCGCCGATCCGCTGCGGCGCGACGGCGATGCACCGCGCAGCATCGAAGAAGCCTTCGATGCCGCACTTGAACGCGCCCGCAC
>JAEXRB010000153.1 GCA_023438325.1 Pseudomonadota bacterium
ATGGCTGCCTGTAGCACTGGCGCTGTATGCCTTCCAGGGCCTGTGGTTGCTGCTGGATGGCGGTTGGGTGCTGGGGCGCGCACCCTTGCATGCGCTGGCCGTGGGCATGTTCGGCAGTCTGCTGGTGGCGATGGTGACGCGGGTGACGCAAGGTCATTCCGGGCGGCCGCTGGTGCTCGGCGGTGTGGCGCTGTTCGCCTTCGTGGTAATCCAGATCGTGGCGGTGGCTCGGGTGGCGGCGGAGTTGATGCAATCGCCTTATGCGGGATTCCGCGTGGCGGCATTGGGATGGCTGTTGGCATTCGTGCCCTGGGTGCTGCGTTCGTGCTGGATCTACCTGCGGCCGCGTGCCGATGGAAAGCAGGGCTGAGGCGCGGGGGATGATCGAGTTCTATCCGCAGATCAAGCTGGCCCATATCGGGCTGGTGCTGGCCAGTGGCCTGCTGTTCGCCATTCGCGGCCTGCTAGTCATGCTGGGGCAGCGCTGGGCGATGGCGGCACCGCTGCGCTGGCTGAGTTACACCATCGACACCTCACTCCTGACCGCTGCGCTGATGCTGCTGGTGGTATTGCAGGTCAATCCCTTCACCACGGCCTGGCTTGCGACCAAGCTGATACTGCTGGTGGTTTACGTAGTGCTGGGCACTCTTGCGCTCAAGCGCGCGAAAGGGCGCGGCGCGCGGTTGGCGACGTATCTGGCGGCGTTGGCGGTGTTCGGCTTCATGTACAGCGTGGCACGGGCGCATCACCCGCTCGGGGTGTTCCTGTTTTTCTAGCGCAGCACCGGCTGTGCCAGAGCATCGAGGCGCTCCATGTCGAGCAGTTCGACGTCGCGGCGGTTGACCACGATCATCCCTTCATCCTGGAAACGCCGCATCACGCGCGAGACGGTTTCCGCAGCAAGGCGAAGGTAATTGGCGATGTCTGCGCGTGGCATGGTGAGGGTGAAGCGCCGTGGCGAGTAGCCGCGTGAAGCGTAGTGGCGCGAGAAGCCGAGCAGGAACGCGGCCATGCGTTCGTCGGCGGTGAAATCACCGGCCAATAGCGCGGCTTTCTTGATGTCCTGGCTGAGCAGCCGGAACAACTGTGCTTGCAGGCCGGGCATGCGGGTAGCCATGGCCGCCATCGTGGGGAAGGAAAAACGGCACAGCATGACGGTATCCAGCGCCATCACGTTGCACGGGAAACGCGCACTGTGGATGGCATTGAAACCGATGACTTCGCCCGGCAGGAAGAAGCCGAGCACCTGCTCGCGGCCGGCGCTGTCCACGGTGAAGGTCTTGACCGTGCCTGCACGCACGGCAGCGATGGCATTGAACGGGTCGCCTTCGCGGAACAGGTATTCGCCCGTCTGGAACGGGCCGATGTGTTCGACCAGGCATTGCAGCTCGCGCAATGCGGTCTTGTCGTAGCCTTCATTGAGACAGGCGCTGGAAAACGCACAGGTGCCGCAGAAGCTGACTTCGTCGCCGTCATTTGAAGCGGTGGGGGATGGTATGGAGGTGTGGAACGGCATGAGAGGCCTGGCGGCAACGAACCGCATGCCTTGTAGCACATCCATCCCGTTGCCGGCAGGTTGCGCGGGCCTGCCCGATGCCTGCGGCATGCCGTTGCGGCAAGCCGGTACAATCGAGGCTTCCGCAACCTCGGGCATTGGCCCGCAGGGCGGCAACAGGGCGGTGGGCATTGGACTTTCCGGGTTACAGCGTCATCTGTGAGATTGGCCGTGGCGGCATGGCGACGGTCTACCGTGCGCGCCAGGTGATGCTCGATCGCGATGTCGCCCTGAAGGTGCTGATTCCGGTGCTGGCGGCCGATCCGGCCAATGCACAGCGTTTCCTGCAGGAAGCGCGGATGCTGGCGTCGCTCGAACATCCGCACGTGGTGCCGGTGTTCGACGTGGGCGTGACGCCCGATGGCTCGCACTACTTTTCCATGCAGCTGCTGGAAAACGGCGATTTCACCGCGCGCCTGCAACGCGGCGTGAGCGAGGCCGAACTGGTCCGTGTGCTCACTGCCGTGGCCGATGCACTGGGTTATGCCCACGCACGCGGCTACGTGCATCGCGATGTGACGCCGGCCAACGTGCTTTTCGACGCAGAAGACAAGCCGCGCCTGACCGACTTCGGCATTGCCCGCGCGATGGCCGCGACCTCCCGCATCACGGCCTCGGGCTTGTCGGTGGGCACCAGCCATTACATGAGCCCGGAACAGGCGCGTGGCGCGGAAGTGGACCCGCGTTCGGATATCTACAGCCTGGGCGTGCTGTGTTACGAAGCACTGACCGGCAAGCCACCGTTCGATGGCGAGGACGGTTTCGCGGTGGCCTATTCGCACGTGCACGAACCGGTGCCGCCGCTGCCGGCGGAGCTGGCCAAATGGCAGCCTTTGATTGACCGTTGCATGGCCAAGAAGCCTGACGAGCGCTTCCAGGATTGCGGTCAGTTCATCGCCATGTTGCGCCGGATCGCGTTCGCCTCACGCGCGCCCGCCACGCAGGCGCTTCCACCTTCTTCGCGGGATGCTTCGCAGGCAGGGCCGGTGCGGAAACCGGCCGAACATGCGCCGGCGGCGCGCGATGCAGATCAGGGCGAAGCGAGTGCGCACGAATTGGTTGCGACCCTTAATGACGCCGATGCGCCCGCGCCATCGCGCTGGATCGGGCCGCTGGCAGGCCTGGTGGGGTTGGTCGTGGTGCTGGCGATGTTTCTCTGGCGGCCTTGGGAGCGCGAAATCGCCGCGCCGGACACATTGGCTCAGGCCGCCACGCCATCATTTGATCCTTGGCTGCCGGGAACGCGCAGCGGGCAGAGTGGCGATGCCGCCGGTGCCGAAACCGATGTCGTGATCGATGCCGAAACGCTGCACACCGTGCACGATCCGGTGAATGTGTTGCTGACACTGGCCACCCAGGACATGGCGGCGCGGCGTTACAGTTCGCCACCGGGCAGCAATGCGCTGGAGCGCTATCGCCTCGTGCAGCGCATCGAGCCTGCCAATGCGCAGGCCCGCGCCGGCATCGAGCGCGTCACGGCCACCTATCTGCGCCTGGCCGATGAGCACGCCGGGGATGAAGACCTTTCGTTGTGGCTGGGCCATCTCCAGCGCGCCGACGAATTGGCGCAGCAGTTCGATGTCGACGAAGTTGCCGCAGGCGTTGCCGAGCGGCGACAGACGCGTCTTTCCCGCCTCATGCAGGAGGCCGACGCCGCCGCGGCAGCGTGGAATCGCGAGCAAGCCGTGTTGTTGTACGAACGGGCCCTGACGCTCGCGCCCGAGAACGCGCAGGCACGCGACGGGCTGGATCGTGCGCGCCGCGTCGGTCGCGCCGGCTTTTCATTCCACGATGCCATCGAGGGCCAGAACGGCCCGGACATGGTGATCGTGGGGCAGGTCGCCTTCAGTCGCTCGCCCGTCACGCTGGGCCAGTTCCGGCACTATTGGCAGGCTGCCGGCTCGCAGCGTTTCGGTGCCGATCTGCCGGCTTGCCGCGATCGCGAATCGGTGTTCCGTGGTTTGCGCAAGCGCACCTTCCTCGACCCGGGTTTTACGCAGGGCGATGCGCATCCGGTGGTCTGCATCAGCGCCGCGATGGCCGATGACTATGCGCGCTGGCTCTCCCAGCAAAGTGGCAAGGCCTACCGCATCCCGAGTGCGTCGGAGTTGACGGCCGCCGGTGTCGGCATGGCAGCGGCGTGTGCTGGCAACGTGCGTGATGCGGCCTATCGCGGCACGTTCGGCGGGCGTGACAGCGCTGCCTGCAACGATGGCCACGCCGCCACTTCGCCGGTATCCGCCTTCAAGCCGGCACGCAATGGCCTGCGCGATGCCGGAGGCAACGTGCGCGAATGGAGTGCCGATTGCGTTGGCGGTGCCTGCCGGGAGCGCATGGCCGTCGGTGCGAGCTGGGCTTCAGCTGCAGGAGAGGGCGGCGCGCGTGCCTTTCCGGCGGGCACGGGATTCAATACCATCGGTTTCCGCGTAGTGCGTGAAATACCTTGAACGAGACGAGGCTTGGATGAAACTCTTTTTCCCCGATGGCGAACATCCTCAGGTGCTGATTGGCCAGGGCGCAGTGCAGGTGGGCAGCGATACGGATGCGAACATCGTATTGGCGCTGCCGGATGTGGTTGCGCGTCATGCCGAGCTGATCCGCAATGGTGACGTGCTGACGTTGCATGCCCTGGAAGGCGCGGTGAGTGTCAATGGCGAGGCGTTGACGGCGGGCGGAGAGGCCGTGCTGAAGCCCGGTGACCGGATCGGTTTTGCCTCGACTCAGGCACGCGTGGTGGCGGTGGAGAAAGTCGGCACGGCGCCGGCTTCCGCACGTCCCGCGCCGGTGGATGACAGCGGCGCCACGCGCGTGCGCATGGCAGTGCCGCGTTTCGTGCTGCGCGGCGTTTCCGGGGCGGCTTTCGGCAAGACCTATCCGGTGATGACCCAGCAGGTGATCGGTCGTCAGGCCGATTGCGACATCTCGATCCCCAGCGAGGAGATTTCCCGCCGCCACGCGCAGGTGCGTCCGACTCCGGTCGGCTTGCATGTGGAAGACATGGGCTCGTCCAACGGCACCTTCATCAACGGCAAGCGCGTGCAGGACGGCCTGCTCAAGCCCGGCGAGGAATTGCGTCTGGACAACATCCGCTTCCTGCTGGTGGCACCAGGCGCCGAGATTCCGGCCACGTCGAAGTTGGCCAAGGGCAACGAGCCGGCGGAGGCCAGCAGTGGTTCGGCTGTGGGCTGGATAGCCGCCACGATTGCCGCACTGGCTGCGGCAGCTGCTGCCGCTTACTACTTGTTCTGAGGTTGACGTGGCCGGTCTGCGCGAATGCAGGCCGGCCACGTTACATCACTTTGCGGCACTCCCGAAGTCCACATCCGATTCGGCCGCCAGCCACGCGAACACGGCATAGGCGGCGACGTTTTGATCCAATGCCGCTGCTTCGACCTTGTCCAGGGTGTCGTTGTGGGTGTGGTGGTAGTCGAAATAATCGCTGCCATCCTGTGCCAGCCAGGCCCATGCCATGCCGCGCTGTGTCATCGGAATCAGATCCGGGCCGGGGCCGCCTTCGCCGGGCGCGTAGTCGATGCCGAGCGGGGCAAGTGCGTGGGCCATCTGTTCGATCACCGGCTTGGCCGCTTCCGGAGGCTGGCTGGTGGCGAATGCATACACGCGCCCTGCGCCGAAGTCGCTTTCAGCGCCGATGAGGTGCTGCACCACCTTGTCTCCGTGTGCGGCAGCGTAGGCGCGAGCGCCGATCAGGCCTTGTTCTTCGTTGGCAAACGCCACCACGCGGATGGTGCGCTTCGGGCGCTGTGGCAGTGCCGCGATCAGCGCGGCCGCACGCATCGTGATCGCCACGCCTGCGGCGTCGTCGATGGCGCCGGTGCCCAGATCCCACGAGTCCAGGTGGCCGCCGATCAGGATGATTTCCTCCGGTCTTTCGCGGCCACGCACTTCGGCAATCACATTGGCCGATTCGTATTCCGCGCCCAGCCCCGCGTCGATGGAAAGACGCACTTTGACCGGCTGGCCACGGCGCAGCATGTTGG
>JAEXRB010000178.1 GCA_023438325.1 Pseudomonadota bacterium
GTGCAGAACTGGTATCCGGGCGATGAAAATGGCGTCGGCGGCATCTACAACTTCGTCACCAAGCGCGGCGAATGCCGCGGTGCGCGCAGCAAGATTTCCTGGACGCAGGTGGAAACCGGTTCCGCCATCACCTGGAAATACCCGAGCTGCGTGCTGCGTGGCGATGATTCGGTCGGCGAGTTCTATTCGGTCGCGCTGACCCACCACGCGCAGCAGGCCGACACCGGCACCAAGATGATCCACCTCGGCAAGAATACGAAATCCAAGATCGTGTCCAAGGGCATCAGCGCCGGGCGCGGGCAGAACACCTATCGCGGCCTGGTGAAGGTGGAGCGCAATGCCAGCGGCGCGCGCAATCACACCCAGTGCGATTCGCTCCTGATCGGCAAGAAGTGTGGCGCGCACACCTTCCCGTATGTGGAAGTGAAGAATCCGCAGGCCATCGTCGAACACGAGGCCACCACTTCGAAGATTTCCGAAGACCAGCAGTTCTACTGCCTGTCGCGCGGCATCGGCGAGGAAGATGCGGTCTCGATGATCGTGGACGGTTTCTGCAAGCAGGTGTTCCGCGAGCTGCCGATGGAGTTCGCGGTTGAGGCCAAGAAGCTGCTTGAAATTTCGCTGGAAGGCGCCGTGGGCTGATCCACGGCGTCTTGCACAACAGGAAGAAGAACATGCTGAAGATCGAAAACCTCCACGCCGCTGTCGCTGGCAAGGAAATCCTCAAAGGCCTCACGCTCGACGTGAAACCCGGCGAGGTGCACGCCATCATGGGCCCGAACGGTGCCGGCAAATCCACCCTCGGCAACGTATTGGCCGGGCGCGATGGTTTTGAAGTCACTGCCGGCGATGTCCAGTTCGATGGCAAGCCGCTGCTGGACCTGGCGCCGGAAGAGCGCGCCGCCGCCGGCGTGTTCCTCGCCTTCCAATACCCGGTCGAGATTCCGGGCGTGAACAACACCTATTTCCTGCGTGCCGCGTTGAACGCGCAGCGCAAGGCGCGCGGCGAGGAGGAGCTGGATTCGATGCAGTTCCTCAAGCTGGTGCGGCAGAAACTGGCGGTGCTGCACCTGAAAGACGAGCTGCTGCATCGTGGCGTCAACGAAGGTTTCTCCGGTGGCGAGAAGAAGCGCAACGAAATCTTCCAGCTCGCCGTGCTCGAACCCAGGTTGGCCATCCTCGACGAAACCGATTCCGGTCTCGACATCGATGCGCTCAAGGCCGTGGCCGATGGCGTCAACGCCCTGCGCTCGCCCGAGCGCGCCTTCGTCGTCATCACCCACTACCAGCGCCTGCTCGACTACATCAAGCCGGATGTGGTGCATGTGCTGGCCGAGGGTCGCATCGTGGAAAGCGGCGGGCCGGAACTGGCGCAGGAACTGGAAGCGCACGGCTACGACTGGATTCGCCAACGCCTCGGGCCGGATGCCGCATGAGCACGCTGCTGCAATCGATGAGCACAGGCTTCGACGCACTGGCACGGCGTGATGCCGGCGGGCTGGAATCGGTGCGCCGGGCCGCCTTGGACAAGGCATTGGCCCACGGCCTGCCGACCACGCGCAACGAATGCTGGAAGTACACCTCGCTGCGTGCCTTGGAGCGGCGTGCGTTTGCACCCGTGGCGACGCTGCCGGCGTTCGACGCCAGCGCCATTGCGCTGCCATCGGCGCCGCGCCTCGTATTCGCCAACGGCGTGTTCGCGCCAGCGCTGTCGGATGTTTCCGGCTTGCCGGATGGCATCCAGTTGCGTCCGCTCTCGCACGCGCTGGCGCACGATGCACCGCAGGACCTGGCCTTCCTCGCCCGCCGTTACGATGCCGCCGATGAAACCTTTGCCCAGCTCAATGCCGCGCTTGCAACCGAAGGCGTGGTGTTGCGCGCCGCGCCCGGCATCCGCTGCCAAACCCCGATCCACCTGATCTTCATCGGCACGGCGCAGGCGGCTGACAGCGCGTTCGCCTTGCGACACCTGATCGAATTGCGCGAAGCCGCCGAGCTGGCATTGGTCGAGCACCACATCGCGCTGGGCGAACACGCCAACCTTGCCAACACCATCGCGCAGATCCACATGAAGCCGGGAGCCGGCTTGTCGCACCTGCGCATCCAGCACGACGCCCCGGCTGCCACGCATATCCTGCGCACCGATGCGGTGCTGGCGCGCGAGGCCGATTACCGCCGGCTCGATCTGGAACTGGGCGCGAACCTGTCGCGGCACGAACTCAACGTCGCCCTGCACGGCACCGGCGCCAAGGCGCACGCCAACGGCGTGTTGCTGGGCGATGGCAAGCGCCATCTGGATACACGCCTTGGCATCGACCATGTCGCACGTGATACCGCCTGCCTGCTGGAGTGGCGCGGGCTTGCCGCACAGCGCTCACGCGCCGTGTTCCATGGAGGCATCCTGATCCGCGAAGGCGCGGATGGCACCGATGCGCGGTTGTCCAACAAGAATTTGCTGCTTTCCAATGACGCTGAAATCGACACTCAGCCCGTGCTGGAAATCCATGCCGACGAAGTGCAGGCCGCGCATGGCGCCACGGTCGGCAGCCTCGATCCCACGGCACTGTTCTATCTGCGTTCGCGTGGTTTGCCCCAGATGCAGGCGCGCAGCTTGCTCACGGCCGCGTTCTGTCGCGAGGTGGTCGGAATCTTCGGTGATAGCGCATTGCGCGCGGCGGCCGAATCGGCACTCGATGCCCGCATGGGCGATCTGGCATGAACACGGCCATGCCTGATTGGGATGCCGTGCGTGCACGCTTCCCGGTATTGACGCGCCAGGTGCACGGCAAGCCGCTGGTGTATCTGGACTCGGCCAACACCTCGCAGAAACCCGACGTTGTGATCGACACCGTGGATGCGTTCTATCGCCGCCACAACGCCAACGTCAGCCGTGCCGTGCACACGCTCGGTGCGGAGGCCACGGAAGCCTACGAAGGCGCACGCCGTCGCCTGGCGACTTTCCTCAAGGTGCGGCCCACGGAATTGGTGCTCACCAGCGGCACCACCTTCGCGATCAATCTGGTGGCCTACAGCTTCCTGCTGCCACGTCTTGCGCCGGGCGATGCGATTCTCGTCTCGCGCATGGAGCACCACGCCAACATCGTGCCGTGGCAATTGGTGGCCCAGCGCACCGGCGCCACGCTCAAGGTGGCCGAACTGGACGAACGCGGCGACATCGACATGCCCGCGATGTTCGCCAGCATGACGCCGGAAGTGAAACTCGTCGCTGTCACGCATGTTTCCAACGTGCTCGGTACCATCAATCCGGTACACGAAATTTGTCGCGAAGCGCGCAAGCGCGGCATTCCTTCGCTGGTCGACGGATCGCAGGCTGCACCACATCTGGCATTGGACGTGGCCTCCATCGGTTGCGACTTCTACGCCCTCACCGGACACAAGATGTGCGCCCCGACCGGCACCGGCGCGCTGTGGGCGCGGCGCGAACATCTGGAGGCGATGCCGCCTTTCCTGGGGGGCGGCGAAATGATCCGCGAAGTGCGCTTCGAAGCCACCGTGTTCAACGATCCGCCGCATCGCTTCGAAGCCGGTACACCCAACATCGCCGGCTTTGCCGGACTCACGGCCGCGATGGATTTTCTCGACGGTGTCGGCATGCCGGCCATCGCCGCGCGAGAACATGAGCTGGCCGATCACCTGCGCGATGCACTTTCCCGCGTGCCCGGCGTGCGCATCTTCGGCGCGGCGCGCGAACGTGCCGCCGTGGTGAGTTTCCTGATCGACGGAGCCCATGCGCATGATCTGGCCACACTGCTGGATCTGGAAGGCGTGGCGGTGCGCTCCGGCCATCACTGCGCACACCCGTTGATGCAGCACTTCGGCGTGCCGGCCACCTGCCGCGCCTCGCTGGCGTTCTACAACACGCATGAAGAAGTCGATGCCTTCATCGTGGCGATCGGCAAGGTGCGCAGGTTACTGGGGAGCTGACGGCTGTTGTGTGCGGCAGGCGTGCAGGATGTCCTGCGTGCTGTGGTAGTCCGCACTGGCCACGTCGAACATGCCCAGAATCGAATGGAACATCGCATCGTGGCTGCGCGGACGCACGGCTTCGGCCTGCAGGCAGTTGGTGTCGATGGCGAGTTGGCGTGCAAAGCCCGGTGCCATCCACAGCAGCATCGGTACGTGGGTCTGCGTGCGCGGCGCTACCGTGTAGGGCGCGCCATGCAGGTAGAGGCCGTATTCGCCCAGTGATTCGCCATGGTCGGAAAGATAGAGCATGGCCGTGTCGTGATCGGGGCGCGCGGCCAGCAATTGGATCAGTTGCGCCAACACTGCATCGGCATACAGCACCGAATTGTCGTAGGCGTTGACGATTTCCTCGCGGCTGCATCGGCTCGGCACGGCGCTGCGGCAGGTGGGCAGGAAGTGTTCGTACTCGGCGGGATAACGCTCGAAGTAGTTCGGGCCGTGGCTGCCGAGCGGGTGCAGCACCACCAGTAGATCGCCGTGTGCCGTGTCGATGCGTTCGGCCAATCCTTGCAGGAGAATTTCGTCGAAGCAGCGTCCGGCCCGACATAGCTCGGGTGCCGCCTGTGCCGTCATGGTGTGGTTTTCCACGCGATCGCATACGCCCTTGCAACCGGCCTGGTTGTCGCGCCAGAGCACCTGAATGCCGGTGCGTGCGAGTACGTCGAGCAGGGTTTCGTGCGTCAGGATGGCGTGTCGGTCGTAATCGGCACGCCCGAACGGGGAGAACATGCAGGGCAGGGATACCGCCGTGCTGGTGCCGCAGGCGGTCACGTCGGGGAAGTTCACCACATCCTCACGCGCGGCCAACAGCGGTGTGGTCTGGCGCGGGTAGCCGTTCAAGCCCCAGTGATCGCCGCGCACCGTCTCTCCCACCACCAATACCACCACGCGCGGGCGTCGGCCGGTTTGTGCCGGGATCTGATGCGCATCAGCGGCCACCTTCAATCTCGGCCCGCTGGGTGCCTCGTCCTTCTGCACCAGGGCACGTCCGGACGAGATCAGGTAATTGCCCGGCGTGATGCGGTAACGCAGCATCGGATCGCTGCGCATCAGTGCGAATGTGCCTTGCGAGAAGGGAGCCAGCGCGATCATCGCCAGAAGCCCCATGCCTGCAAGGAACAACGCGCGATTACGCAGGCCGCGCCGCCAGGCCTGCTTCGGCATGCGCAACGCCAGCACCACGGCTGCCGGCAGCAGCCCGAACACGGCCACATGCAGCAGCAAACTCGGATCGAGCATCTCGCGGCTTTCCGCCGGATCGGTTTGCAGCACGTTGCGGATCATGTCCACGTCGAAAACCACGGCGTAGCGTTCCATGTACCAGGTGACTACAGCCGTTACGATGAGCAGCCCGGCCAGCATTGGCCGCAGGCCACGGCCCCAGGCGCACAGGCCCAACAGGATGCCGTGCAGTGCGAACAGACTGGTGCCAAGTGCAAGACGCAACCCGAACGGCACCCCGATCTGTGCCAGCGCATTCCAGAACGGCCCGTTGCAACACAGCACGAACCAGGCACAGACCATCGCGATCACGGCTTCGGCGGAAAGGTGTGCACGCCAGGAAACGGGAGTGCTTTCCCTGTGCAGTGCAGATGCGAGCGGGGGCACCGCGCTCATCACGCCACCTCCGCAGCATCGCTGCCGATGCCATTGCCGCCATCGGTGCGTCCAAACCACCTGCGCGACATCAATGCTGCGACAAGCCATGCCAGCGCGAGTGAGCACAGGTCATGCGAAAGGAAGTGCGCGCCGCGTATCTGCTGCACCATGCCGAACAGTGCGCCGAGCGCGAGCGCCATGCCCAGCGCCGTGCAACGCCAGAGCGTGCGGGCATGGCCGAGCGCGAACCAGAGCGCCACCCACGCATAGCCCACACCGGCGTGTGCCGCCGGAAAGCAGGTGCCGGGCGGATCGTTGTTCGTCTGCCCTGAAAACAGCGGCAGGTAAGGGTGCGTGCCGCCGTAACGCAATAAATCCCAAGGACAATCCACGCCGCTGTATCGCTTGAGCATACCCAGCACAACAGCGGTGGTCAGCAGGGTTGCCAGCAGGTAGCCGAGCGGCCCGCGCCAGTGCGCCGGAAGCCAGCCCCTCATGCTCGCAAGCCAAGCCGGAAACAACAAAATCCAGAAAAAAATCATGATCTTGCGCGTACCCGTGTGAAGCACCTGCGATGCCCACCAAGCCTCGCGTGCTGCCCAATGCCCGCCTTGCGCCTGGAACACCCGATCGGCGATCCACAGATCCGTACCGCTGTATTGCAGAGCCCAGCACAGCGGCAGCATGACGGCGGATACGATCAACATGTCGCGCCAGCGCGCACCTGCAAGTTGTCCTGTGGCGGCATGGTGGCGTGAGGTTGTGACTCGTGGCATCGGCATCTCCTGCGTGAAAGTGCGTGCAGGCTGGCGGCGGTGCTGTCGGAGCAGGGTCGGAAATATGTTGCTGGACTGTTAAAGCGCACAGATCTGGCGATGCCCGCGGCGCTCGCGCATGCTATGGGCCGATTCCGCCGGACAGACAGAACGGATGCGCCTTCTCGTCGTGGACGATCACCCACCGCTTGTCGCCAGCCTGTTCGCTTACTTCGAGCCGCGTGGCGCGCATCTGGATGCCGCTCCGGACGGGGTGGTCGGGCTGTACCTGGCCTGCAACCAGAGCTATGACGCCATCGTGCTGGACTGGATGCTGCCGCGCATGGATGGCCGGGCCATGCTGCAAACCCTGCGTGAACGCGGAATCACCACGCCGGTGCTGATGCTCTCCGCGCGCGACCAGTTGCCAGACAAGCTGACCGGGTTTCGCGCCGGAGCCGATGATTACCTCACCAAACCCTTCGATCTGCCCGAATTGGAGGTGCGTCTGCAGGCGTTGCTGGCGCGCAGCAGTGGCCGGGTGGCGGTGCGCGAACTGGTGGTCGGGGAGCTGCGCTTCGATCTTTCCACGCTGGATGTGCGCCGTGGTGGACGCTTGCTGCACCTTTATCCGGCCTCGCGCAAACTGTTGCAGGTGCTGATGCAGGCCAGTCCTTCGGCAGTCAGCCGCCAGCAACTGGAATACGCGCTGTGGGGCGATGAGCCGCCGGACGGGGACATGCTGCGCTCGCACGTCTACGAACTGCGCCGCAGCGTCGATGGCGGGCAGGCGGTAAAGCTGATCCATACGTTGCCGCGCGCAGGTTACCGAATCGTGAGCGGGGATCATGGCAACCCGGCTTGATCTGGGCCGCCAGATTGCCCTGGGCCTTTGGGTCTATGGCGTATTGCTGAGTGCGGCGCTGCTCGTGCATGGGCTGCTGGTCAACGAACAAGCCGAACGCATGGCCTGGGAGGCAATGCTGGAAACCGCGATGGATGATCTGCTCGACCGCAGGGCGCATCAGGAGGATTTCGTCTGGCGCAACAACGGCAAACTGGATTTCTATCGCATCGACACCGGCACTCAAGTGCCCGAGCGCCTGCGCGGTTTGTCAGCAGGATTGCACGACGAGTTGGAGTTCAACGACAACGAATGGGTCGTGCTGGTGCGGCAGGTCGGCAGCGAACGCATCGCATTGGCGATGGACATCGATGGCTTCGAGAATTTCGAGTGGCAACTGCTCAAACCGGTGGTGATGTCAGCCGTGTTGTTCATGCTGCTGTTGGGCGTACTGATCCATTTCGGCGTCCGCCTGTTGGTGCGTCCATTGCGCGACATGGCGCGCTACATCGGCAGCCTGCTGCCGGATCGACGTGGCCAGCGTGTCGCGCTGCCACAGCGCGCCAGTCTGGAACTGGAAGTGATTGCCGGTGCGCTCAACGGCTACCTGGAGCGTAACGACCGATTCGTCGAGCGCGAGCGCGTTTTCGTCGATACCGCCAGCCATGAACTGCGCACTCCCGTCAGCGTGATCCGCAGCGCCGTCCAACTCGCCCTGCTCGTGCCCGAAGTGCCACAAGCCGCGACCTGGCAACTGCAGCGCATCGACCGCACCACGCGCGAGGTGGAGGAGCTGGTATCCATGCTGCTGGTGCTGGCCAAAGACCCGGCGCGCATGCGTCAGGCCGATGAGCGCGTCGCGCTGCACGAGCTGCTGCCGGAAATCATCGAAGACCACCGCCCACTTTGCCGAGGCAAGGCACTGGAATTGGTATGCGAGCCGCTGCCTGCCTGCATTCTGATGGCTCCGGAAAGCGTGCTGCGGGTGGCGATCAGCAACCTCTTGCGCAACGCCATCGAACACAGCGATCAAGGGGAAATCAGGATTGCGCTGGATGCACGGGGCGGCGTGGAAATCCGCGATCCGGGCCATGGCATGACGCCTGCTCAGATTGCCGAGCTGTATTCAAACATGGCACGCGGTGGCGGACACCGCGCCGGTATCGGGCTGGCCTTGATCGCGCGCCTGAGCGAACACCTGGGTTGGCATCTGGACATTCATTCCGGGCCAGAGACGGGCACCCGGGTTCGGCTGGATCTTTCCGCCTCGCGTGTCGAGTGAAACCGATCGCGCGGGGCCTGCGCTCTGAAACACGCGACACGCTCTAAAATGCCCTGCATGAACGATCACACCTCAGACATCGTCCTGCGCGATGCACGACGCGAAGACATTTCCGCCATCGTCGCGCTGGTCGAATCGGCCTATCGTGGTGATGTCAGCCGCCAGGGCTGGACCACCGAAGCGGATCTGCTCGATGGCCAGCGCATCGCGCCGGAAGTGTTGCTTGCCGACATCGAGCGCATGCACAGCCGCATCCTGCTCGCGCATCGTGCCGGCGTCCTGCTCGCCTGCGCCCATGTCGCGGTGCAGGACGGGCAAGGCTACTTCGGCATGTTCTCGGTGCGCCCGGACCAGCAAGGCACGGGGCTGGGCAAGCTCGTGTTGGCCGAGGCAGAGCGCATCGTGCAGCAGGATTTCGCCGTCTCGCGGATGCGCATGACCGTGATCGATGTGCGCGATGAACTCATCGCGTTTTACGAGCGGCGCGGTTATCGCCGTACCGGCGAAAAGAAACCCTTTCCCTACGGCGATGCGCGTTTTGGCGTCCCGCTGCGGGATGACTTGCGATTCGAAGTGCTGGAGAAGCGATTGTGAGCCAGGATTGGAGTGCGTTGTGCAGCACCGCCGAGGTTTTGCCGGGCGAAACCCATGTCGCCTGGTTCGGTGATGTGCCGCTGCTGGTGATCAACTTCGAAGGCCAGTTCCATGCGCTTGAAGACAAGTGCACGCATGAAGATTACGAGCTTTCTGCCGGCCCCTTCGTCGCCAAAACCGGGCAGATCGAATGCGTGCTCCACGGGGCGCGCTTTGATGTGCGCAACGGCGAGGCGATGTGTCCGCCAGCATATGAGCCGGTGCGCAAATATCCGCTCAAGGTCGAAGATGGCATCGTCTACGTGCGTGATCCGGACTAGGGCTGCGTGCCGTCAAAACACCTGTTCTTGACATTTGTCACCCAACATATCGGTATTTTTTGGGAAAGTCGCCACAACATATTGTGATTGTGGGTGGCGGATATGGGGATGGCAGGGCAAGTGGAGGCGCTGGCCAGCGGGCCGGAAGTCGATCCGGTGGCAGCGATCGGTGAATACCTGAGTCGGGCAGATTGGCGGGTCAATGCCAATGCTAACCAGGGCTATTCGCTCGGCGGGCTGATCCTGAACGTGTCGGGCAAGGTCACGGCCAATTACTGGCTCTCGCACGTGTATCCGGTGGAGATCGGGCGGGCGCACCGCGAAGGTGATCTGCATATCCATGACCTGGACATGCTGGCTGGTT
>JAEXRB010000220.1 GCA_023438325.1 Pseudomonadota bacterium
GCCCTGCAAAATGCAGCCGGCAGCTTCGTCGAGCCCACCGCAGAAAGTTTCGCCGCCGCAGCCGAAAGCGCCGATTGGGAAAACGCCCGCGACTTCAACCTCGTCCTGACCGATGCCGCCGGCGCCAATGCCTGGCCCATCGCCGCCACCAACTTCATCCTCGTGCATCGCACCCCGAAGGATGCCGCGCGCGGCAAGGCCACGCGCGCCTTCTTCGAATGGATCTACGCCAACGGCGACGCGCAGGCCGATGCCCTCGATTACGTGCCCCTGCCCGATGCGTTGGTAGAGCGCGTGCATGCCTACTGGCAGGCCACACTGGCCGAATGAGGCAGCGATGAGTTCAACCCCGATCACCGCCCGCCTCCCCATGCTGGAAGCACGCGAACGGCGCGATGACCGCACCGACCGCGCGTTCCGCATGGGCATGACGCTGGCAGCACTGACCGTGCTGGCGCTGCTGCTGGGCGCGACCATCTCGATGCTGTGGGGCGGGCGCGAAGCCCTGGCCAGTTTCGGGCTGGATTTCTTCACCACAGCCGACTGGGATGTCGGCGCACGCCGCTTCGGCGCCCTGGTGCCGATTTACGGCACCGTGGCCAGTGCCGTGATCGCATTGCTGATCGCGGTGCCGGTGAGTTTCGGCATCGCGGTGTTCCTCACCGAACTGGCCCCCGCATGGCTGCGCAACCCCATCGGCACCGCGATCGAATTGCTCGCCGGCGTACCGTCGATCATCTACGGCATGTGGGGCCTGTTCGTGCTGGCGCCAATGCTGGGCCAGCATGTTTACCCGTGGATCAACGACCACCTCGGACAGATTCCGCTGATCGGCCGCCTGTTCCAGGGCCCGCCGCTGGGCATCGGCATGCTCACCGCCGGCCTGGTGCTGGCAATCATGGTGATTCCCTTCATCGCCTCGGTGATGCGCGAAGTGTTCCTCACCGTGCCGCAGCGCCTCAAGGAATCGGCTTACGCACTCGGTTCCACCACGTGGGAAGTGGTCTGGGACGTGGTGCTGCCCTATACCCGCTCGGCAGTGATCGGCGGCGTGTTCCTCGGCCTTGGCCGTGCGCTTGGTGAAACCATGGCCGTCACCTTCGTCATCGGCAACGCTTACGCACTCTCGGCCGCACTGCTCGAGCCCGGCTCGTCCATTGCCTCCACCATCGCCAACGAATTCGCCGAAGCGGTCGATCCGCTGCATCGTTCCGCACTGCTGGCCCTGGGCTTCGTCCTGTTCCTGCTCACCTTCGTGGTGCTGGCGCTGGCACGCCTGATGCTGCATCGCCTGCAACGCAAGGAAGGCCGCTGATGCGTCCGCTCGCCTATTCCCATGCCCGCCGGCTGCGACGTCGCGGCACCAATGCCTTGGCGATGGTGTTGTCATCTCTGGCCACCCTGTTCGGGCTGGTATTTCTGACCTGGATTGTCTGGACCACCGTCAGCCGCGGCATGTCGGCCCTGAATCTGGATCTTTTCACCCAGATGACGCCACCACCGAACGAAGCCGGCGGCCTGCTCAATGCCTTTTTCGGCAGCGCGGTGATCAGCGCCCTGGCCATTGCCATCGGCACGCCGATCGGCGTCGCCTCAGGCATCTGGCTGGCCGAATACGCACGCGGCTCCAAACTCGGCGCCACCGTGCGCTTCGTCAACGACATCCTGCTCTCGGCGCCATCCATCGTGCTGGGCCTGTTTGTCTACGCACTCGTGGTGCTGCCGATGGGTCACTTCTCCGCCTTCGCCGGCGCCATCGCATTGGCACTGGTGGCGTTGCCGGTGATCGTGCGCACCACCGATGAAATGCTCGCCTTGGTGCCCACGCAAATGCGCGAAGCCGCACTCTCGCTCGGCATCCCGCAATGGAAAGTGACCATGCAGATCCTGTTCCGCGCCGCACGCCCCGGCATCGTCACCGGCATCCTGCTGGCGCTGGCCCGCATCTCCGGCGAAACCGCCCCGCTGCTGTTCACCGCCTACAACAACCAGTTCTGGAGCACCAACCTGATGGAACCCATGGCCAACGTGCCGATGGTGATCTACCAGTACGCGCTCAGCCCCTTCGCAAGCTGGAACGCCCTGGCCTGGGCCGGTGCACTGATCGTCATGCTGTTCGTGCTCACCCTCAGCCTCGTGGCCCGAGCAATCCTGCTGCGCCACCGGATGCCCGCCAATGATTGAAACGCCTTCCAAATCCGACACCATCAAACTGGCCGCACGCGGCGTCCGCTTCCATTACGGCGATTCGCAGGCCTTGCACGGCATTGATCTGGACGTGCCCGAACACCGCGTCACCGCGTTGATCGGCCCGTCCGGCTGCGGCAAGTCCACCTTGCTGCGCGTGTTCAACCGCATCTTCGAACTGTACCCAGGCCAGCGCGCCGAAGGCGAAGTGCTGCTCGATGGCGAAAACGTGCTGGCCCGCAACTATCCGCTGGCGCGCCTGCGCAGCCGCATCGGCATGGTGTTCCAGAAACCCGTGCCGTTCCCGATGACGATCTACGACAACATCGCCTACGGCATCTCGCATTACGAAAAACTGCCGCGTGCCGAAATGGATGCTCGCGTGGAAGCCGCCCTCACCCGCGCCGCGTTGTGGGACGAGGTGAAGGACAAACTGAAAAAATCCGCGCTCGGCCTTTCCGGCGGCCAGCAGCAACGCCTTTGCATCGCCCGCGCCATTGCCATCGAGCCGGAAGTGATCCTGTTCGACGAACCCACCTCCGCGCTCGACCCCATCGCCACCGCACGCATCGAGCAACTCATCGAAGAACTGAAACACCATTTCACCATCCTCATCGTCACCCACAACATGCAGCAGGCCGCGCGCTGCTCGGATTACACCGCTTTCATGTACCTTGGCGAATTGGTCGAACGCGGCCGCACCGAACAAATCTTCACCCGTCCGACACAGAAGCGGACCGAGGACTACATCACCGGGAGGTTCGGATGAATCGCGAACACATCATCAAAAGTTACGACGAAGAACTGCATCGCCTCACCGGCGAAATCGTCCGCATGGGCGAACTGGCGGCCTACCAGCTTGGCGCGGCAATCGATGTCCTGGAACGCCGCGACACCCGCGCCGCAGAACGGGTGATTGCCAATGACGATGCCATCGACGCACTCGAAGCCGACATCAGCCACGACGTGCTGCAATTGCTGGCACGCCGCCAACCGATGGCACGCGACCTGCGCGAAGTGCTGGCCGCCCTGCGCATCTCCGCCGCCATCGAACGCATCGGCGATTATGCCGCCAACGTCGCCAAGCGCAGCACCGCGCTGAACCAGCACGCACCCGTTGCCGCCGCCGGCAACATCCGCGCCCTGACCACATTGGCGATCGAGTTGTTGCAGGCCGTATTGATTGCCTACCGCGACCGCGACGCCAACGCCGCCGACGTGGTACGCCGCCGCGACGCCGAACTGGATGCCCTGCACACCCGCACCTTCCGCGAACTGCTCGACGGCATGGCGCGCGAACCCGGCACCATCCCCTCCTGTGCACACCTGCTGTTCATCGCCAAGAACATCGAACGCATCGGCGACCACGCCACCAACATCGCCGAGAACATCTGGTTCCTCGTACACGGCGAAGAGCCCACCGAGGAACGCCCCAAGGATGACGGCAGCAGCCAAATGGCGTGAGCGGAATCTGATTCAATCCAGGCCGGACTGATTATGGTCGGGCGACCCGTCTTTGCCGACAAGGCCACAGGCCTGAACCTGTTTCAATCCGCGCCCGACTGATTAAGGTCGGGCG
>JAEXRB010000248.1 GCA_023438325.1 Pseudomonadota bacterium
CCTCGTGGAGCGGAATTACGTCGGCAATCTCGCCGGTATCGTTTCTTTCATGGCCGGGGGTGGCCTGCTGGTACTGGTCGGTCGCAGCGCGCCGACGCCGCCGCGCCATGAGACCGCCCCGCAGGAGGATGTGAAATGAATCGGTATTGCCTGCTTGCGCTGATGCTTGTCGCATCAAGCGGTGCATCGGCGCAGGAGTTGCGTCATCCACCGCCCACGCCGCGCGATTTCGCCTGGCAATGGCCGTTGACGGTCGCGCCGGACGAGGATCTGATGCGCTTCACATTGAAGCCGGAGGTGTACGCACGCCTGTGGCGCGATGACACCGCCGATCTCACCGTATTCAATGCCGCCGACGAAGCCGTGCCCGTGGCGGCGCTGGATGCCATGCTCGCAAGTGCCGGCACCACCACCGGTGCGCTGGCCACGCCTATCGACGTGCCGTTGTTCCGCACTCCGTCCATCGGCACCCGCAATGCCGGTGATCGCCTGCGCCTGATCGTCTCGCAGCGCCCCGATGGTCGCCTCGAACGGCTCGATGCCGATATGGAAGCTGCGTCCGTTGCGCCATCGCCGGAGCTTTTGCTCGATCTCTCCGCCATTCGGGCGCCAGTGCGTGGTCTTGCCGTGGTGCTCGATGATGATGCCGCGCCGCTGGTCGCACGGGTCGATGTGTTCGGCAGTCGCGACCTTTCCAGTTGGACGCGTCTTGTTGCTTCGCAGGCGCTGGTGTCGTTGAACGAGGGCGGCCTCAAGCTGGAGCGCCGTCGCATCGAATTCGCCGATACCACCTTGCCCTATCTGAGGCTGGTGCGTACCGATACGCGCGAGAGTCTCCCCGTGGCGGCGGTGCAGGCGCTTCGCAGTCGTGCGGTGGATGCCGATGAAGCGCAATGGGAGCAGGTGGAACTGATCGGCCACAACGAGGCACATGCTCCGGGCTTCGTGTATCGCAGCGATGGCCCGTTTCCGGTCGAACGCCTCGGCGTGGTGCTGGCCGAGCGCAACGCCGCTGCCAGCGTGATCATCGAAAGCCGTGCCCACGCCGATCTGCCGTGGCGCGAACGCGCGCGCGGGGCCGTGTTCCGCTTGGCCGGCAAGGGCGGTGGAATCGAATCGGCAGCCTTGGAAATCGCCACGGTACGCGACCGCGAATGGCGCATCCGTACCGATCCGCCACAGAGCCGTCCGCCTGCACTGGTGCTGGGTTATCGCCCCGATCAGTTCGCCTTCCTCGCGCAGGGCGAAGGCCCGTATCGCCTGGCGGCCGGCAGCGCCCGCAGCGAGCGGGGCCTTGTTCCGCTGCATGCCGTTTTGCGGGAACTGCGCAGCACTCACGGTGACGACTGGCTTCCTTCCGAAGCGCGTCTCGGACGCGGCAGCGAACTGGCCGGCGGTGCGGCCTTGGCGCCGCGCCCCGATGGCTCCGGTTCGCCCACGCCGTGGCAGTGGCTGCTGTGGGGCTTGTTGCTGGTTGCCGCGTTTACCGTGGTGACCATGGTGCTCAAACTGCTGCGGCAATCCAGTGCGTGAGCGCCCAGGCGGGTAGGAGAACACCTGCGGCGCTGATGCAGGAGGAGCGGTGTCACCAGTCCGAACCGCACCTGACTCAGGCGGCCGCTCGCGGCAGGCCATGGCCGTTCAGGCTTGCCTTGGCAGCGTAAACTGCCTCGCCCTTTCGGCCTGCTTCCGCCATGACCGATCCGCGGCCCCGTTTTTTCGATCGCAGCGCCCTGTTGCTGGCGGCTGCTGTTGTCCTGCCGACGCTGCTGGTGGCGATCTGGTTCGTGGGTTTCGTATCCGCCCTCGGTGACCGGCTGGAACACGATCGCATCCTGGCACTGGCGCGAACGGTGACGGCCACGCTGGAAAGCGAACGTATCGCGACCTTGCGTGCCGACCCGTCGGATGTCGGCACGGCCGATTTCCGGATCGTGCGCGACGAGCTGCGTCGAGCGCGCGAAGTGAATCCGGATTTCCGTTTCGTCTATCTCATGCGTCCGGCGCCGGATGGTTCCAGGTCGATGGCGTTTCTGGCCGATGCCGAGCTGCCCGAATCGTCGGATTATTCGGCGCCCGGCGATCTTTACGATGGCCCGGACGAAGACCTGTGGGCCGTCTGGAACCTGGGCACGGCGCGGGTGCAGCCACCGCATCAGGACGACTGGGGGCACTGGGTGACGGCCGTGGCGCCGGTGCGCGACCACGAAGGCGCGGTGCTGGCCCTGCTGGGCATGGACATGCGTGCCGATTCGTGGAGCGCCACGCTGGCTCGTTACCGTGCGTTTGCGCTGGCGATCTGCGCACTGGTGCTGGTGCTCGAAGTCCTGTTCCTGCTCGGTTTGCGGCTGGAGAAGAAGAACAGGCAGCGTCTCGCCGGGCTCAATGCGCAGTTGGCGCAACAGCTTGATCAATTGCAACGCGCGCAAGGTCGGTTGCGCTTGGCCGACGTGGTGGTACAGCACACCGGCGAGGCCATCGTGGTGCTGGATGCGCAGTTGCGCGTGGTCAGCGCCAATCCCGGATTCGGCAAGATCACCGGCTTCGATGGCGCCCGCATACTGGGAGAAGTGCTGCCGCTGTTCGGGCCGGACGATGCCGATG
>JAEXRB010000249.1 GCA_023438325.1 Pseudomonadota bacterium
TGGTCATCTTAAGGCGGCGATGTGTGGATGGTCTAGCCCGATGAACGGCGCAGACGCGCGCTCATCGGATGCTCACCCCAGACACTGCCATTGCATCAACAATTCGGCGATCTGGAGATCGTTGCGCATTGGACCATCGAGGCCGTTGAGGGTACGCACGCTGGCATCGAACCAAGCGGCCAGCGCGAGGGCATCGGCGGTGCTGCGGAAGCCGGCCTGGGTGAGCGTATCCGGCCGCGCTGCGCCATTTCTTGCGGCCAGATGATCACGTAGAAGTTCGCCGGAAAAGCGCAGGCGCTGGGCCGGCCGATCCTCGCTCCAGGCCGAGGCCACGACCATGGCGCTTTCGCGTTTTTCCGCCAGTGCCGCCAATTCCTTTGCCACCGCCCGGCGCAGTGTCATGCCGTTGTCGGTGAGGTATTGCAAGGCCAATCCCGGATTGCCTTGTGCGGCATCCAGCGCTTCGGTCGCCGTGCGCTGATCCCAGCCTTTTCCCACCAGCCACGCCAGTGCCTCCTCCCGCGACGAGACATCCAGCCGCAGCCACTGACAGCGGCTTCGGATGGTGGCAGGCAAGCGCTGGGGCTGATCGGAAATCAGGATCAGGTGCCGGCCCTGCGGCGGCTCCTCGAGGGTTTTGAGCAGAGCATTGAAGGCGCTGCGATTCATCGCTTCCGCCGGATGGATCAAGGCCACCTGCGCGGCAGCGATCTGCGGCGTCAGTACCAGTTTTTCCGTGAGGCGGCGTATCTGCGCGATCAGGATTTCCCGGCGCAACTCCTTGGTCTTTTCGTTGACCTCGAAGGTTTCCTCGATGAGATCGGGATGCGTACCTGCCGCGATCAGGCTGCAATTGCGGCATTGGCCACATGCCTGATCGCCCTGCGCTGACGAGCACATCAAGCGTCGCGCCAGACGCTGCGCCAGCTCGCGCTTGCCCAGCCCCGCCGGGCCTCCGATCAGCAAAGCATGCGGCAAACGCCCGGCATCCAGCGCCACGATGGCTTGCGCATACGCGCGCTGCTGCCAGGGCGACAAATCCAGCATCATGCCGTGCCTCCGAAATACGCATCCAAAGCCACATCGAGCGCCGCCAGCACGGCATCCACCGGCTGCGATGCATCGATCACGCGCCAACGCCCTGCATCCTCGCCAGCACGGCGACGATACGCACCCCGCACACGCTCGAAGAACCCATCGGTTTCACATTCGATCCGATCTGCCGGACCGCGCCCACGCGCGCGCGCCAGGCCTTGGTCGATCGGCAAATCAAGCAGCAGGGTGAGATCCGGCGTGATGCCGCAGACCCAGCGTTCCAGCTCGGCGATGCGCCCGTCATCGATGCCGCGACCGCCGCCCTGATAGGCGAAGCTGGCATCGGTGAATCGATCCGACAACACCACCGCACCGCGCGCCAGCGCTGGGAGAACCGTCTCCCGCACCAGTTGCGCGCGCGAAGCGAACATCAGCAGAAGTTCGGTTTCGGCACACAGGCCGGTATTGGCCGGATCCAGCAGCACGCCGCGAATGGCCTCACCGATGGCAGTGCCGCCGGGCTCGCGCACCTGCACCAGTTCCACGCCACGCGCCGCGATGCGCGCCGCCAGATGCGCCATGGCGGTGGACTTGCCCGCGCCTTCGCCTCCTTCGAGCGAAATCAGATGTCCTTTCATTGCCCGCGCATCCTACGTCGATACTCGGCCACGGCGCGATTGTGTTCGTCCAGTGTGCGCGAAAACACGTGTCCTCCCGTGCCGCGTGCGACGAAATACAAGGTATCGCCCGGCTCCGGATGCAATGCCGCCGTGATGGCGGCGCGCCCCGGCAAGGCGATGGGCGTGGGCGGCAAGCCGGTGCGGGTATAGGTGTTGTGCGGCGTATCGGCCTCCAGATGCCGACGCAGCAGCGGCCCGGAAAAATCCGGCCCCTGACCGTAGATCACGGTGGGATCGGTCTGAAGTTTCATCCCGAGTTTCAGCCGCCGCACGAATACACCCGCCACTTCGCCGCGCTCCTCCGGCAAGCCGGTTTCCTTCTCCACGATCGACGCCAGCACCAGCGCCTGATAGGGCGTGACGAGCGGCAAATCCTCATCACGCGATGTCCATGCCGTTTCAAGCGCCTTGAGCAAGGCATCATGTGCACGTCGCAACACTTGCGCGTCGGTGGTGCCACGGGTGAACTGGTAGGTTTCCGGCAGGAACAAGCCTTCCGGCGAGTGTGCATCCCCTGCACCTTCCAGCGCCGTGGTCACGCCGATGCGCGCAAGCAACTCATCATCCGGCACGCCCGGAAGCGTCTGCACCAGCACCGGATCTTTCGCCAGCGCCAAGCGCAACTCGTGCACCGTCCAGCCTTCCACCACCGTGAAGCGGTACTGGATCACCTGGCCACGGGCAAACTTTTCCAGAAGCTCCACCGGCGTCATGCCCGGCGCGATGGCGTATTCGCCCGCCTGGATGCGCGCCTTGCGCTGCCAGCCCAGAGCACGCCAGTAAAGTTCGTGCACGCCGCCGTCGATTCCGCGCTCATGCAGTTGCGCCACCACGCCACGGAACGACGTACCCCGCGCAATCTCGACCACATGCGACTGCCCATCCTGCGACAACGGCGCGTGCACGAAACGCTGGTAGTCCTGATACAGCCAGGCGCCTGCCGCCATGACGGCGAACAGACAGATCAGCACGAACAGGAAGAACCCGCGCCAGAAGCCGTACTGGGCTCGGGGAAACGGCATCGCGGGAGATTTGACGAAACGTTCTGGAGGCAAAGTCATTGCCACAGGATACCCGGCAACGCCCCGCCAACGAACCGGCATCAACGCGCCCCGCATGCCGCCTCCGGGTCAAACAAAAAGGCCGCCCTTGCAAGGCGGCCTTTGTGCTGAAGCTGGTGCCGGAAATAGGAATCGAACCTACGACCTACGCATTAC